>JBCDDV010000102.1:0-7411 GCA_039180145.1 Cyanobacteria bacterium P01_G01_bin.49
CAGAAGTCGAAGCCTATTGTTATAAAATAGGAATTAATTTAGAATGGCGAGACAATGATAATTCTGATGTTGATTTAAGAACTCATCAAGTTTGTCAAGTGATTGCTAAGCATCCTCGAACATCAGAAATGGTTTGGTTTAATCAAGCTCATTTATTTCATATTTCCAATATAGAACCAACTGTCCGCACACAACTTTTGGCGAATTTCAAAGAAGAAGATTTACCGCGTAATGTTTATTATGGAGATGGGTCTGCTATTGAAACTTCTATCTTAGAAGAAATTCGAGAAATTTATCAGCAAGAATCAATTATATTCCCTTGGCAAGAGGGGGATGTATTGTTGCTAGATAATATGCTTTATGCTCATGGAAGAATGCCATTTCAGGGTTCACGTCGGGTTGTGGTAGGAATGGCTGAATAAAACAATTATCAACAAATTTTTGTGTCAATAAAAAAAGGTATTTATTATGGAAAAAGAACAATTACAAGGGTTTAGATTATCTCCCCAACAAAAGCATCTGTGGCTTTCACAACAACGTGAAAATATATTACCTTATCGTGTTCAGTGTGCAGTAACAATTACAGGAAATTTGAACATTGAGGTGTTAAAAACTGCTTTACAAAACATTGTTGATCAACACGAAATTCTTCGGACTCGTTTTCGTTGTCTTCCTGGGATGATAGCCCCTTTACAAGTGATAGCTGATACCGATGAAGTTGCTATTAATGAATTAAATCTAATTGGCTTGTCTCGACAAGAGCAACAAGACATAATTGAATTAGTCTTGACTCAATCAAAAGAAAAATATTTTCAATTTGAAGAGAGAGTTCCTTTACAGATAAATCTTTTAACTTTATCGCCGAAAAATCATATATTAATACTAAGTTTATCGGCATTAATTGCAGATAGGTTTTCTCTCAAACTTTTGGTCGAAAAAATTAGTTGTTTCTATGAGGCTTGCTTAGAAGATAAATATCTTATTGATGAAATCATTCAGTATGCAGATATTGCAGAATGGCAAAATGAAATTTTAGAATCACCAGAGTCAGAATTTGGCAAGGAATATTGGCGCAAACAAAATATAAGTTTGATCGATCAGTTGAAACCTTGGTTTGAAAAGAAACAGACTGTCACTTCACAGTTTGAAATTCTCGATCTTGTTTCCAATATCAGTAGTGAACTGCTTCAAAAAATTGAATTATTAACTGAAGCATACAAAGTTAATCTCTCTGATTTTTTATTAACTTGTTGGCTTATATTAATTGGGAAAATTACGAGACGACCTGATATTTTTGTCGCTATTACTGCTGATGGAAGAAAACATGAACAATTAAAGGAAGTTTTAGCCCCCTTAGCCAAACAGTTACCCCTTTCTTATTATTTAGAAGCAGAATCTAAATTTAGGGAAACTCTACAAGAAATCAATGATTTAGTGAATAATTACTGTGAATTTCAAGAATATTTTACTTTGGAAGAAACTGCCCAGTTAGAGTTCTTTTATCCAGTTGCTTTTGAATTTGAAGAATCTCCAGAACAATATTCTACTGCGAACTTATTATTTTCTTGTTATCAAGAATATTCTTGTACTGATCAATTTAAACTAAAATTATCTTGTCTTCGTAAAAATCAGACTTTAATTACCCAATTTTATTTTGATTCAAATCTCTATAATCTTGAAGATATCATAACATTATCAGAACAGTTTCAAAATTTATTAGCAAGTGCAGCAGCAGCCAACCCAGAAACTTCTATTGGTCAGCTAAATATTCTTAGCTCTTGCCAAAAACAACAACTATTAGTTGAATTTAATAACACCCAAAAATCATAACAACCAGATAAGTGTATTCACAAGAGATTTGAATCACAATCCAGTCAGACACCTGATAAAATTGCGGTTGTCTTTGAAGAACAACAATTAACTTACGACGAGTTAAATAAAAAAGCTAATCAATTAGGGAATTATCTACAAAATAAAGGCGTTAAACCAGGGGTTTTAGTCGGCATTTATTTAGAGCGATCGCTCGAAACAATTATTGCCATCTTAGGCATTCTTAAAGCGGGTGGTGCTTATCTTCCCCTAGACCCAGCACTACCACCAGAGGGGTTAGCCTACCGAATAGAAGATGCTCAGACACCCATAATTTTGACACAGGAGTCATTGACTCAAAAAATTCCTGAGTTTAACTCACAGATAATTTCCCTAGATACAGACTGGGAAGTCATTGCCCGCCAGAAAACTAGCAAACCAGACACCATTATAACCAGTAAAGATTTAGTCTATGTACTGTTTACCTCTGGTTCCACTGGCAAACCCAAAGGAGTTGCTGTAGAGCATCGACAACTTTTCAACTATATAAATGCCATAGAAGACAGATTAAATCTTTCAGTTTGTAGTCAATTTGCTCTAGTTTCTACATTTGCCACTGATTTAGGCAATACTGTTATCTTTCCTGCCTTATGTCGCGGTGGATGTCTCCATGTTTTGTCATCAGAAAATGTTTCTAACCCCGAAACTTTAGCGGACTATTTTTCTCGTCATTCTATCGACTGTTTAAAGATTGTCCCCTCTCACCTGAGTGCTTTATTAACCGCTTCTCACCCCGAAAGAATTTTACCGAAAAAAAGACTAATTTTAGGCGGTGAAGCTTGTTATTGGCAATTGATCGAAAAAATCAGCAACTTGTCCCCAAAATGCTCTATTTTTAATCATTACGGCCCTACAGAAACCACCATCGGGGTCCTCACACATCCCGTTAAACTTGAGTCTACTCCTAACTATTCTCAAACTGTTCCTCTCGGTCGTCCCATTGCTAACACCCAAATTTATATCTTGGATAGTTATTTACAGCCAGTGCCAATTGGCATACCAGGAGAATTATATATTGGAGGTGCAGGAGTAGCCAGAGGCTATCTCAACCGACCAGAACTTACCAAGGAAAAATTTATTGCTGCTCCCTTTGAAGAAGTAAAACAAGTGGGCTTTGGTCAACGTCTTTATAAAACAGGTGATTTAGCCCGCTACTTACCAGACGACAATATCGAGTTTATCGAACGAATTGATAACCAAGTTAAAATTCATGGCTTTCGCATTGAGCTAGGGGAAATTGAAGCGACACTCAGACAACACCCAGAGGTTAGGGAAACGGTGGTATTGTCTCATCAAGATCAATTAGGTAGTAAATATCTGGTCGCCTATATAGTACCTGAAAAACAATTCACTCAGACAACCGCTGAGCTACGAGGATTTTTACAAGATAAATTACCATCCTATATGGTTCCTTTAACCTTCATTTGGCTCAAAGCTCTGCCACTTTTGCCCAGTGGTAAGGTTAACCGTCAGGAATTACCAGCACCCGATAGCAGGGCTGATTTAACAGGAAATTTTGTGGAACCTCGTACGACTACCGAGAAGACACTAGCCGAGATCTGGGTGAAGACGCTGAAACTTGAGCAGGTAGGAATTTATAATAACTTTTTTGAATTGGGCGGAGATTCCATTCTCAGTATGCAGATTATCGCCAAAGCTAATCAGGCAGGTTTGCAACTGACACCTAGGCAATTTTTTGAACACCAGACCATTGCTGAATTAGCGACGGTAGCTGTTACCAATAAAAAGATTCAAGCTGAACAAGGGTTAGTCACAGGGTCAGTGCCTCTTACTCCTATTCAATGCTGGTTCTTTGAACAAAATTTTTCCCAGATGTATCACTGGAATCAAGCAGTTTTTCTAAAAGTGCGACAAACCCTTGACCTCAACGTGCTAACACAAGCAGTTAAAGAATTACTCAAGCATCACGATGCTCTGCGTCTACGCTATTCTCATCAGGAAACAGGCGGGCAGCAAATTCATAGTGAGGTTGATGAAATAGTGCCATTGACTTACTTTGATTTATCAAAAATGTCAGAGTCCGAGCAAAAATCAGCGATCGCCACTGAGTCCACCAAATTGCATGGCAGTTTAAACCTAACTCAAGGGCCTTTGTTACAAGTTGCTCTGTTTGACTTAGGCTCGACTAAGGACCAACGTCTGCTGATTATTGTTCATCATTTGGTTATCGATGGCGTATCTTGGCGTATTTTCATAGAAGATCTAGAAACTGTCTATCAACAGATTAGTCAAGGCAAAGCCATAGCACTGCCTCTTAAAACCAGCTCGTTTAAACATTGGGCAGAACGACTCCAAGAATATGTACAATCTCAATTACTACCACAGGAACTAGACTATTGGTTAGGCCAGATTCCTCAACAAACTGTTCCATTACCCGTAGACTTTCCTGATGGCGATAATACTGTCGTTTTGGCTGAAACCGTATCCATAACTTTGAGCCAACAAGACACTCAAGCTTTATTACAAAAAGTCTCAGCAACCTATCAAACTCAAATTAACGATGTGTTACTGACAGCTTTGGTAGAAGCTGTTGCACCGTGGATTGGTCAGCGTTCGCTGTTGATTGATTTAGAGAGTCATGGAAGGGAAGAAATCTTTGATGATATCGACTTATCACGGACTTTGGGCTGGTTTAGCAGTATTTTTCCTGTCTTTCTAGATATTAGAGATGCAACTAACATTGAAGCTGCCCTAAAGTTTGTCAAAACTCAACTTCGGAGTATTCCCAATCACGGCATCGGTTATGGTTTGCTGCGCTATCTTGGTGGTGAACAAGCTACCTCTTTACAAGAACGCATATCAAACCCAGAAATTAGATTTAATTATTTGGGTCAATCTGACCAGTTATTCGATGATTCCTCTTTGTTTTTGCCAGCCCAAGAATTTACAGGCTCACAACGGAGTTTACAATCTCATCGAAACTATTTACTGGATATTACTGGGATTGTTACAGAAGGTCAATTAAAAATCAACTGGACATATAGCAAGACAATTCATGATCGAGCTACTATTGAGGCGATTGCTGAGAGTTTTAGGGAGAGGCTACAGGAGATTATCTCTTATTGTCAGTCTCTACCTACCGAAAAACAGTCATTAAAATCAAGTACGATTGTATCTACTCCTCAAACCGAAAATTCTCTAACAAATGGCAAAATCACTCTGGAAGTTTTAAATGCTGAAGCGGTATTAGATTCTACAATCCATCCTGAAACCTCTTTTGAGTACGTAAATAAGCCATCTCATATATTTTTGACTGGCGCAACAGGGTTTGTCGGAGCCTTCTTACTGTATGAACTCCTACAACAAACGGATGCGACTATTTATTGCTTGGTACGTGCTGTTAATGTTGAATCAGGAATGGATAAGCTCCAAAGACATCTTGAAACTAATTTACTTTGGCATGAATCATTAAGCGAGCGCATTATTCCAGTCATTGGCGATTTGTCTAAGCCGCTTTTAGGTTTTTCTGAGCAAGAGTTTCAAAGGATGACCCATAAAATTGATGTCATTTATCATAATGCTGCCTCAATTAATCTGGTTCATTCCTATGCTGCTTTGAAAGCGACAAATGTTCTAGGGACTCAAGAAATCCTAAGATTAGCGAGTCACGCCAAAGTTAAACCAGTGCATTACATTTCAACTGTGAGCGTTTTATCTTCCCAAGACCATGCTAAGGCGAAACAAATTCAAGAGCTATATCATTTTAGTCATCAACAAATACCTTCTGGTGGTTACGCTCAAACGAAATGGGTTGCTGAAAAGTTAATGACAATTGCCCATCATCGAGGCATTCCTGTTTCTATTTACAGGTTAGGAAGGGTTTCAGGGCATAGCGAAACAGGTATCTGTAACAAGAGTGATCGTTTGTCTCGAATGTTAAAAGGCTTTATACAGATGAAGTGCGTACCCGATGTAGACACTACCGTAGACATGACCCCCGTAGATTATGTGAGCAAGGCCGTAATTCATATATCAAGACGCAAACAATGCCTCAATCAAATCTTTCATCTGTCAAATCATCAACCAATTAGCTCTTTTGAGCTTTTTAACTGGATACGTGAGTTTGGCTACTCCCTAGCATCTACGTCTTATCATCAATGGCAAACAGAACTGATGAGTGCTTCTGAAAGTTCTTTAAATAATCCACTATACCCTCTGATACCCTTTTTTGCTGGCAAGAAGACTCAAGATACTCTTAAACAAGAGTCCTCAGAACAAAGTTTTAACTCAACAGAATCATTTCTTGATTGTCAGAATACAGCCGATGGTCTTGCAGATACTTCCATTGTTTGCCCCCCAGTAGATGCAAAGTTACTGACTACCTATTTTTGTTACTTGATTCAAAGCGGTTTTTTAAATCCCCCTTCGTGAACATCTTAATCGTTTACAAAAATGCAAAATCACGATTTTAAAGATTACCAAACTAAGTTTTCCAATAGAGGAGATATATGAAAAAATTCATTGAATTCTATACTCAAAAAACAAAAAAATCGAAGCACCTAAGCCAAAAATATCGTCCAGTTCTAGCTGATAATAGAGTGTCGGCGGGCTTTGATTTAGCATTTAAGGAAATACACTATCCTATTGTGGCAGAACGTTCTCTAGGTTCGAGGATATGGGATGTAGATGGCAACGAATATATAGATTTAACAATGGGATTGGGTGTTAATCTTTTTGGGCATAATCCACCTTTTATTAGAAAAGTTCTAAAAGAGCAATTAGAAAAAGGGATACAACTCGGCCCACAATCAGATATGGCAGGTGAAGTAGCTGAGTTAATTTGCAAGGTTACACAAATGGAGCGGGTTACTTTTAGTAATACAGGGACAGAAGCTGTCATGACTGCTATACGTTTAGCTCGAACAGTCACAGGTCGAAATAAGATAGCACTGTTTTCAGGTTCTTATCACGGTCATTTCGATGGGACGTTAATTAAGCTCGAACAAGTAGACGGAAATACATATACAACCCCAATTTGTTCGGGTATTCCGCTAAATATAGCTGAAAACGCTTTAGTATTAGATTATGGAAATCCTCAATCCCTTAACGTTATTCAAGCCCATGAGCAAGAACTAGCAGCGGTTTTAGTGGTACCGGTGCAAACGATGCGACCCAATTTACAACCTAAAGCATTCCTTCAACAATTACGCAAATTAACCAAACAAGCAGAAATTGCATTGATCTTTGATGAAATGGTAACTGGATTTCGTATTCATCTTGGTGGCGCACAGGCATGGTTTGGGGTCGATGCGGATATAGCCACTTATGGAAAGGTTATTGGCGGTGGTATGCCCATTGGAATTATCGCTGGCAAGGCGACTTATATGGATGCGATTGATGGTGGTATGTGGAATTATGGCGATGATTCTTTCCCAATGGCTAAAACAACGTTTTTTGCAGGTACTTTTTGTAAACATCCCTTAGCAATGTCGGCTGCACGGGCTGTTCTGAAATATCTACAGGTTCAAGGAGAAAACCTTCAGGAACAGTTGAATCAACGCACCTCTGAGTTTGTCAGAAC
>JBCDDV010000103.1:0-7374 GCA_039180145.1 Cyanobacteria bacterium P01_G01_bin.49
AAATGTGGCAAATTTGACTTTATTCAGAAATATTATTTCCAGAATTCATTAAGAGACATTTTATTTTAAACTGCTTAATTTTCAAACTTTTAGTCAGAAATGTTATTTTTAATCATATTCTCCTGTTCAGTATTATGTTACTGAATAACCAAAATTGAACTATGCTATTTCGTCAATTATTTGATAGCGAATCATCAACTTATACTTATTTAATAGCTGATCGCACCTTTAAAGAAGGGTTACTGGTTGATCCCGTGTTAGAACAAGTTCCACGCGATCGCCAACTACTAGAAGAACTGGGGTTAACGCTGAAATACTGCTTAGAAACTCACGTTCACGCTGATCACATTACAGGAACCGGAAAACTGCGAGAATTAACAGGTTGTTTAGGAATTGTTCCAGAAAAGGCTGCCATTTCCTGTGCTGATCGATTTTTCAAAGAGGGGGAAACCTTACAGTTAGGCAATGTTACTATTCAAGCGATCGCTACCCCTGGTCATACCGATAGTCACCTGGCTTACTTAGTTAATCAGACTGCTATTTTAACAGGTGATGCCTTGTTGATTCGGGGGTGTGGACGGACAGACTTTCAAGGTGGAGATGCCGGAAACCTCTACGACTCTGTGACTCAGCGACTTTTTATCTTACCTAATCAAATCTTAGTGTATCCAGGGCATGATTATCGGGGCCAGACAGTTTCTACCATTGGGGAGGAGAAGCAATGGAACCCCCGTTTTGTGGGACGCGATCGCTCAAACTTTATCATCTTTATGAACAATCTTAACCTGCCTAATCCTCAAAAGATGATGGAAGCTATTCCAGCGAATGAAAGTTGTGGTGAGAGTTTGACCAATCATCGAACAATGAACATTTAGGTTTCAACTCTCTCCCTTCTCTCTAGCAAGAAGGTTTGGGAAAGGATTCAAGCCATTTCCCAACGAATAATAAATGTTAAATGATCAATGAATTGACCTCACCCTAGTCTCTACTATAGTCACAGAAGTAAGAATTAGACATAATGAGGATTTAGCGTTGTCACGAACAATTTATCTTTAGCTTGATATGAAGCAACTATTACCTTGGTATTGGCGATCGCGTCCTCTCCAAGAATTGACGGGTTCAGATGTTTTTGAAAGGCTATTTGCGCCTCAGTCTACCATTGCCACTCTCTTAGAAAGTCCTTTTCCAACTGATTATCCCCATCTTTCTCGCTATTCTATTTGTGCAGGCAACCCTCGAATTATTCAAGGAAACTCTCAATTATGGATGCCTAAAGTTGGGGAAATTTTACCTTTTTTACGTCGATTATTACAACAAAATCATCACAGTTCCCAACAACCAGAACATCTTCCTTTTGTGGGAGGATGGTTAGGATGGTTAGGTTATGATTTAGCTTGGGAAATTGAAACTTTACCCCACGATAATCAAGATACTTTACCGTTTCCGGTTGCTTATTGGTATGAACCCGAATCTTTCGCAATATTAGACCATCTCGAACAAACATTGTGGTTAGCAACAACTAATTTTCATGAATTAGATAATTTGCAATTTAAGCTTGAAACGCAACCCGCTTCATCCTATCATTCTCTTCTTTCATCTTCTTCTCCTCTATCTTTTTATACCAATAAACAAGAATATGAAACGGCTGTCTCTCAGGCAAAAAAGTACATTCAAGCAGGAGATATTTTTCAAGCAAATTTATCTTTAAGATTTCAGACAACCACAGAAGTAGATAGTTGGACATTGTACCGAACCTTACAACAAATTAATCCTTCTCCTTTTGCCAGTTATTGGCGATCGCCTTGGGGTGATGTCATTAGTTGTTCTCCCGAAAGATTAGTGAAGTTACAGAATAACATTGCTCAAACTCGTCCCATTGCTGGAACTCGTCCTCGTGGCAATAATTTACAACAAGAACAAGCCATGTTACAAGAGCTTTCTTCTAACCTTAAAGAAAAGGCTGAACATATTATGTTAGTTGATTTAGAACGCACTGATTTAGGCAGAGTATGTCAATGGGGTTCAGTAGAAGTAGATGAACTTTTAACCATAGAAAGATACAGTCATGTGATCCATTTAGTGAGTAACGTAAGAGGGAAATTAAGTCAGGATAAAGATCCCATTGATTTGATTAAAGCATTATTTCCTGGAGGAACGATTACTGGATGTCCTAAAGTGAGATGTTTAGAAATTATCGAAGAATTAGAACCAGTTAAACGTAATTTGTTTTATGGGTCTTGTGGATATTTAGATCGTCGAGGAAATCTTGACCTAAATATCCTAATTAGGACTTTATTGTATACACCTTTATCTGCTAATTTATCCAGCGTTTGGGGACAAGTAGGGGCAGGAATAGTGGCTGATAGTGATCCTGAGAAAGAATGGTTTGAGTCTTTACAAAAAGCTAAGGCACAGTTAACCGCTTTAAATTTATCGGGAAATTGATTCAGTTAATTGTTGATGGTTGATGGTTGATGAATTTGCAGACAAACTCCAGATTAACTATTATTAGAACAATAAAGTCTTTCAGCCAAACTTTCATCAATCACAAAAGGATTTTCATTACTTTGAAATTCAGCAATTTTACGGCTTCTTTCTAATTCATTACTATCAACGGGATCAAATTTATGCCACTCACATAGAGTGTTTTGTTGTTCAGCAAAAAATCCTGGTGCTTGATTATCAGCCTCATCACGATAAATAGTATAAAAATAAAAAACAGCACGAGCAACATCGCCTTTTTTGACTTCTCTGGGTTCAAAGTTGACTGAATTTGATTCGCTATATTCATCAATCTTTGTAGGAGGAATAACTTCAAGCTTTTCTGTATTACGATACCAGTCATCTGTTTGCGGATCAAAAATATCTAAAAATGCTTTATTTCCCCGCGCGCTGTTAACTTGAACTCTAGCCGGAAATAGGTTGTGCAGATCACTCCTAGCAGGTTCTTGTCCAGCACCTCTAGACTGTGGCCAAACGTGTTCTGCATTAATATCTTGAGAAAACGCATTGGAACTAGGATCACTATTATTATCAAGGGTAATTTGATAATTTGTATAAACCCCACTCACCATTCCATTATTATTATCAATTTGACTGTACATAATATCTCTTGCTTCGTCATAATTTAAAGTGTCTTCTGTATCTGTTGGGGTATATTCTTCAACAATTTTACTTAACAAAGCATCTCCTATTTGATCAGGAAAAATAACAGAAGTTTGAGCAAAACACTGAAGTTTAGGATAGAACAATAAACAAAAAATTATGATTAAAAATTTGATTGCGGTTTTCATAGGTGCATGCTTTATTGATAGAATTTTTGGCTTTATTATCAATTCTATCAAACAAGTTTCCTGATTTTTCTTATCAAACTTTATATAAATTCACAGGGTTTAAAAAGCTTTTGAAAAATTAAGGTTTATCTTAGAAAAGGTTAATGAAATATTAAGCATATAGTTTGATACTATAGCACCGTGAGTTCGGTGTTAGGAGTTAGGAGGTCGGAGTTATTATTTCTTTAACGAAATGATAAGGGTTTGAGCAAGACCTGCTCTTGCTTTGGACTTCAAACTTGTTGCCAGTTGTGTAGAGATTTCCTTTCGTCGAACTCACGTATAGCAGTTCTCATACTGGTGAGGTACGGAGGTTATCCCTTTGAGGCAAGGGGGGATCTAATGAGTCCAAGAAACGCTATAATTTTAAGTACCTAAACAAAATTAATGATACGTTTTGTATTAATTTAAAACGACTGTATCCCTTCTCTGTTGCCTTATTGTGGAGAAAACAAAAGAGAACCTAAAATTAATAAACCAAACCCCAAACGATACCAAACAAAAATCCAAGTATCACGTTTTTGTAAGTAACGAATTAACCAGGCGATCGCTAAATACGAAAAGATAGCTGAAGAAATTACCCCAATAATAAGTGGGAAAATAATATCACCAGATAGCCCAATATCGACAACTTCTTTTAATTCAACTAACCCGGCTAAAGTAATGGCTGGAATTCCTAATAAAAAAGAAAATCTGGCAGCCGTTGCTCTTTCTAAATTAATAAATAATCCGGCAGTTAATGTCGAACCTGAACGAGAAACACCAGGAATTAAAGCTAAAGATTGAGCAAACCCCATCAATACGCCGTCTTGTAAACTTAGTTCTTCAAAATTGCGTCGATGAGTGCCTAACTTTTCAGCTAAGGCTAATAATAATGCCATCACAATAGAAGCGATCGCGATTGTTTCAACACTACGAATAGGGGAATTATCTAAATCAGGAATTAATACTTTCATCAACAACCCAATCAAAACAATAGGTAAAGTTCCCAAGGCAATACCTAATGCTAAGCGAAACTCATGGGATTTATAATCAGATTGAGCAATTGCTTTAATCATTCCTTTGGTAATTTGACTTAAATCTGCCCAAAAATACCAGAGAACAGCAGCAATACTGCCAAGTTGAATAACCGCAGTAAAGGCTACTCCTGGATCACCCCATCCCAAGGCGACAGGAACCACCTTTAAATGGGCAGTGCTACTAATCGGTAAAAATTCTGTCAAACCCTGTACCATCCCTAAAATAATGGCTTGAAACCAGTCAAATTTGGCGATCGCATGGTCAGAAGTCGTCGGAGTTGCTGCTTGGGTTAACGTCAAAGAAGATAAAGCGAGGGTTAACCCGCTACTCAAGGTAAAAAGACTAATTAATCTTAGTGGTGACGGTTTAAATGGAATCATTGGGTTTGGGATTTTTGGGTTAAAGTCTCAAAAATTTTAGCTCAAAATTGGGACTCATCTCCTAGTATTCCCAATTTCAACTGGATTTGTAAAGACCTGATGAAATTTGCTATCCTTGCAAGGCGTTGTCCCTAGAAACTGACTGTTTCTCTTCATTGTTATGAGTAATATCCAAGTTAGTGTGAGAATTTCGCCCCATTTACATGAAAAATTGTTAGCTCATACTAGCAGTGTTGGTCTATCTAAGTCTAAAGTTATTTCCCAAGCATTAACTCAATATTTAGAGGGGGATGAAATACAACCTTTATCCTTAGAAGAAAGGATTACTAAAATTGAACAACGTCTTGCTCTTCTAGAGTCTACCCCTTCAAAAACGAAACCCGCTATCGTCGAAACTATATCTAATGAAACATTATCTTCTATCCCATTACCCTTGCCTCAACAATTAACGATTGAAACCCCCAAAGTTAATGAAACCGGAGAAATCGTAGAATGGGTGGTTGATCAGGTTCAATGTTTCAAGGAAGTATTGGGGGATGGAGTTGCATTAGAAATGATCTATATTCCTGGGGGGACTTTTTTGATGGGATCGCCAGAGACAGAAAAAGGATCGCAACAATGTGAAATTCCTCAACATTCCGTCACCCTTGGGGGGTTCTTTTTGGGCAAATTTCCTATCACGCAAAGACAGTGGGAAACCGTTGCTAATTATCCTAAAGTTCAACGAGAGTTAGCAGTTGAACCCGCCTTTTTTAAGGGTAGCGATCGCCCTGTCGAATCTATTTCTTGGGAAGATGCCGTAGAATTCTGCGATCGCCTATCTCGATATACTCAACATCCTTATCAGCTTCCGAGTGAAACACAATGGGAATATGCTTGTCGCGCCAGAACTTTAGATCCTTTCTCTTTTGGTGCTACTTTAACAGGAGATTTAGCGAATTATATGGCCAAACATCTTTATAAAAGTGAAGGGTTTGGGATCTATCGAAAAGAAACTACACCAGTTGATTTCTTTTATCCTAATGGGTTTGGACTATATGATCTTCATGGCAATGTTTGGGAATGGTGTGCTGATGCTTGGCATCCCAATTATGAAAATGCACCGATCGCCGGAGAACCCTGGTTATCTTCAGAAACTAACGCTTGTCATGTCTTACGAGGGGGATCTTGGGATTATGATGCTCATAAGTGTCGTTGTAGTTCTCGCTATGCTTATCATCCTAAAGCAGTTGGAGTTAATCAGTTTGGGTTTCGGGTCATGTGTGCATTACCTTACATTGAGCATTGAACAATTAAATCTGTTACTATTCTTGATAGTTTAGATAGATTGTTGACCAACAAGAGAAAAGGATTAAGAGTATGTTAAGTCCTATTGAAACCATTAAGTTTTTGCAATCTCAACCAGAACAGACGTTTACTTCAGGAAATATTATTTTCCGAGAGGGAGAAAAAGGAGAAATTATGTATGGCGTTATTGAAGGAACAGTAGAAATGTCTGTCAATAATAAAGTTGTTGAATTAATCGAGAAAGCTGATATTTTTGGACAAGGCGCGTTAGTTCATGAAGATTATTTAAGAGCATCTACAGCAGTGGCAAAAACTGATTGTAAATTAGCTTGTTTGGATAGAAGTCGATTTTTATTTGCAGTTCAAGAAACTCCCATGTTTGCTTTAGAAGTGATGAGAAGTTATTCTGATCGCTATCGTCATTTAAAACAATTAATGGATGGTTTAGGTGATATTTAACTATGCTTAAAAAACAAGATTGATAATTTATCTTTCTCTAAAAATTATGAGTCTTCTCGTTTGAAAATTTCAGAAAAGTAGTAAAATAGAGCAAGAGGTAAGTGGCAAAAATTTATCGAAAAAATGTTAGACATAAAAGACTTGAATAATTTATTTCAATCAACGTAACTAATCAAGAATTTTCGCGTTAATCTAATAAATAAGTTAGCTCACTAAAGAAATTAATAATGGCCCATCCTCTATACGTTGCATTTATCTGGCATCAACATCAACCCTTGTATAAATCCCGTGAAGCCATTGCCGATCCCAGTGGACAATATCGTATGCCTTGGGCAAGATTACATGGCGTAAAAGATTATCTAGATCTGGTTCTAATTTTAGAAGAATATCCCCAATTACATCAAACGGTTAATTTAGTTCCTTCATTAATCTTACAATTAGAAGATTATAGTTCAGGAAACGCGATTGATCCTTACATAGCATTAACTTTAACCCCAGAAGAAAAACTTACCCATCAACAAAAACAAGCCATTATTAAACATTTTTTTGATGGTCATCATCGTACTTTAATTGATCCCTATCCCCGTTATGCCCAACTTTATGAAGAACGACAAGAAAAGGGAACGGGATGGTGCTTAGAAAATTGGAAAAATGAAGATTATGGTGATTTATTAGCTTGGCATAATTTAACTTGGATCGATCCGCTATTTCGGGAAAAAGATGCCAAAATTAAGGGCTGGTTTGAGCAAGGAAAAAACTTTACCTTAAGCGATCGCCAGGAAATTATTGCTAAACATCGAGAAATTATTAGTCAGATTATTCCTCAACACAAAAAAATGCAAGATGCAGGGCAATTAGAAATAACAACAACGCCCTATACTCATCCGATTTTACCC
>JBCDDV010000104.1:0-7340 GCA_039180145.1 Cyanobacteria bacterium P01_G01_bin.49
AGTCATATAATATTTCGCCATTGTTTAAATTTTTAACTAAAATGCCCCATTGCGATCGCTGCAAATTCTTGGTAGACAAAATTTTCTCAATATTTAATTTTAAATCACCTTGACAAAATGACCGTATTTCTCCTTCTTTTTTCAAATTTGATGTTTTCTCAAAAGCAACAGCGTTGTGAAACCAGTGACTTCCTAAAAACAATAATAAACAACCAAATAAAAGAGCTAATTTTCGATCACTATTCAATTGCTGATAGACATTATTCATTCATTAACCATTCGATAAATAAAAACAAATTGTATCTTATCACTTCTTCTTATTCTAAAAATATCGATCATCATCGCTGAGAGATCAATAAAAACTTGTCATCAAACCATGAATGAGATAGGTTCAAAAGTCTCTACCTAACAACTTATTGCGACAAAGCGATAAAATAAAACACAACAGACAGCTAGCGAAATCTAAAAATTTCGTGCTACAACAGGAGAATTATCTTACTATGACCTATGATTTTGATCTATTCGTCATTGGTGGCGGTTCAGGAGGAATTGCTACTGCTAGACGCGCCGCAGAATACGGGGCAAAAGTTGGATTAGCAGAATATGATCGCTTAGGGGGAACCTGCGTTAACCGAGGATGTATTCCCAAAAAATTAATGGTTTATACCGCTCATTTTCCGGCTGTCTTTGAAGAATCCCAAGGATATGGTTGGAGTCCTGTTAAAAGTAGCTTAAATTGGACAAAAATGGTGAGTGCGGTTAATGGAGAAGTAGAACGCCTCAACGGAATTTATCAACGGATGTTAGATAATTCTAAGGTCAAAGTTTATCGAAGTTATGGGAAATTACTCGATCCCCATACCATTGAAGTTGGAGATACCAAGGTAACGGCTGACAAAATTCTCATAGGGGTTGGAGGAGAACCAGTTAAACTCGATATTCCAGGCATTGAACATGCAATCGTTTCCGATGCGATGTTTACCTTACCCGAACAACCCAAACGCATCGTCATTTGGGGAGGCGGCTACATTGGGGTAGAATTTGCCTGTATTATGCATGGTTTAGGGTCAGATGTCATTCAAATTATTCGCCGTGATAAGATTTTACGCGGCTTTGATGATGATATCCGAGAGACGATTCAAGAATCAATGGAACGTCATGGCATTCGTATTCTCAAAAATTCTTCCATTACTGCCATTGAAAAAACCACCCAAGGGTTAAAACTCTCCCTAGAAGGCGAACAAAACACTGACATGGTGTTAGCAGATACCATTGGATTAGCAGCAACAGGACGCAAACCCAACTTAGATAATCTGGGATTAGAAAATGCTGGAGTTGAGGTGACAAAAGGTGCGATCGCCGTTGATAAATATAATTGCACCAACCAACCCAATATTTATGCGGTGGGAGACTGTACGGATCGCATTAATTTAACCCCCGTCGCCATTAATGAAGGACGAGCCTTTGCCGATACCCATTTTGGTGGCAAATCTCGTATCATGAGTTATGAAAATGTTCCCTCTGCAGTCTTTAGTCATCCCGAAGCAGCTACCGTTGGCTTAACAGAAACAGAAGCAAAAGAACAATATGGGGATGATGCCATTAAAGTGTATCGCAGTAAATTCCGTCCCATGTACTATGTTTTGCCAGGAAAAGAAGAAAAAACCCTGATGAAACTCATTGTTCATCAAGAAACCGAAAAAGTCTTAGGCGCACACATGGTAGGAGATTATGCCGCAGAAATTATTCAAGGGGTCGCTGTTGCCGTAAAAATGGGGGCGAAAAAATCTGATTTTGATGCCACTGTTGGTATTCATCCCAGTTCTGCTGAAGAGTTTGTTACCATGCGCTAATTTGATGATCAAAAATGGAAAATATAATTAGTTGTACATTAATCAGGAGTCAAGAGACTTCTGTTTTTGTATTGCTATGCTTGTAGAGGGAAAGAGTTGTTTGTCTCTATGGTTTAATCAAATTTGTTCCTAATTTCTGAACCTAAGACTAAAAAAATAGGAAGACTAAAGCCGTAGATAAAAAATACACTTATCCTAAAAATTAGCTATTATTTTATTGAATTCTGTCAGGATATACCCATGGGCGTGTCATTAACTGTCCTTAAATGCTTCTTATTATGTTTAGAGTTTGTCGAATTTTTACTTACCCCTTTTGGCTTTGGTGCCAGTATTGTACTGCTATTTTGGAGTGCCTTCACTGTTTCAAGATAGCCTCGAAATTTCGAGTAAGTTTTAGTTAACCTGAGTTCGGCAACAGGGGAGATGAGGTCATGATTTCATCCTCTGCAAACGCACTCAAGGAACATCATCATTTCTTTACCTCTTGTTACGTAGCATGGACGAAAATCCACCCTCCTGAACTCCTAAAACTAGCCAATTTCTTAAACCAAACTGACGTTAAGGTAAACTTCCCCTTTTCTAGGTGCGGTTGTCTAAGAGATTTTAGATCAAGCTAAACCAGAGCGTAAAGCAACAACAGCCGCTTGAACCCGATCATCGACTGCTAACTTATTCATAATGCCTCGAACATGGGTTTTAATCGTATTGGTACTTAAATATAAATCATCTGCAATTTCGTTATTACTTTTGCCTTCCACAATTAATTTTAAGACCTCTAATTCCCGTTCTGAAAGTAACGCAATATTTTGATTCGGCTCTGGACTTGGCGGTTTCAAATTATCTAATACCAATCGAGCAATTTGGGGATCGAGATAGGTTGCCCCATCTCTCGCTGCTTCAATTGCCGCCAATAAGCGTTCTAAACTAGCTCCTTTGATACAATAGGCATCGGCTCCACTAGACAAAGCCGCCACAACCTCCGTTTGCAAAGTATGAGAAGTTAACATAACGACATGAATATTGGGAATTTTTTCTTTAATTTGCTTTGTAGCAGCAATTCCATCTAAACGAGGTAAACCAATGTCCATCACAACTAGGTCTGGCTGAAGTTCTAAGGCTTGTTGTACCCCTGTATAACCATCCTCTGCCTGTCCAATAATTTCAAAATCAGGATATTCACTAAGAGCCTGCTCAAGACCCAATTGCATCAGTGGATCGTCTTCTACAATTAAAATACGCATTTTGGAGTTGAGTTAAAATTAACATTGTCTATGTAACTGCTTCTTTTCAAAAATATCCCAAATATTGCAAAAACTAAAAAAAATCAGTAATTTTTTAAGAAATCTATTCACAAATTCTCCCAGCTATGCCTAAGTTCACCCATCTAGGGGAGGTAAAACAATTCTCAATTTAGGCACTCTTTAGGTAGAGTGAGATGATTAACAATTTTATGACCTTAGCCCGCCATCAACTTCCGTTAAATTTGCTCAGCCTCACTCTAGTCACGCTTGCTTACTGGATTGGAGGATGTTTATCCCAGTGGGGAATGGGATTAGGAACCGAAGCGTCTCCCTTATGGTTGCCAGCCGGAATTGCACTGACAGCTTTATTAACCTACGGAGAAAAAGTTTGGTTAGGTATTTTCCTCGGCGATGGCCTCTTGATGCTTATATTAGGGTCGAGTTGGGGACTTGCTCTGAGTTCAGCAGCCGGAAGCACCCTGGCAGGATTAATGGGGCTAAAATTGCTACGCTGGTGTAAATTCTCCCCACGATTAGCGAGAATTCAAGACATTACAGCATTAATACTATTGGGAGGAGTTGCGGCCTCTTTAGTCAATGGAACCATCGACACCATCTCTCAAGTATTGATGGGTTATTCTACCTTACAGAATATTGGACAAAATTGGTGGGTGTTGTGGTTAGGGGATTGTAGCGGAATTTTAGTGATGACCCCTTTTTTATTGCGTCTTCAACTTGATCGCCAAAGCCTCTTTCGCAAAAATAATCAGAAACGGATCATTGAAATTGTTGTTTGTGGTGGGTTGTTATTAGGATTAGGTTGGCTGGTTTTTGACGATCACACTAAAGCAGCAGCTTTATTGGAAGGCAGCTTAAATAATGCTCAATATTTAGAGTATTTACCTTTTCCCATTGTGGTTTGGGCAGCGATTCGTTTTCAAACCTGGGGGGCAGTGTTAGGCAGTCTGGCCGTGTCAATTTTGGCGATCGCCGGAACTCGCCAAGGGGTCGGCCCATTTGTGATGCAAACAGCAAATATGCCTGAAGCGACCTTACTCCTACAAATGTTTATTATTATTGTTAGTGGGACGGCGTTACTGTTATCAGCAGCCGTTTCAGAGCGACAACGGGTAGAAAGACAGTTGCGGGTAACCTTGGAACGCGATCGCCTCTTGGCTGAAGTTTCTCTGCGAATTCGTCAATCTCTCGACTTAGACCAAATTTTTCAAACAACAGTCGGGGAAATTCGTCAATTAATTCATGCTGATCGGGTGTTTATCGCTGCTTGGCAAGAAAGAGGACACATTAAGGTGGTAGCTGAATCAGTTGACCCTAGATACCCTTGCTTATTAGGAAGTAGTGCTAAGGATGATTTGTTAACGGATTTAGCCTCTGTGTTTACCCAGGCGCAAACATTGATGACGGATGATGTTACTCAGCTAACTTTATCATCAGCAGTGCAACAATATACCCAACGTTATCAGATTAAAGCAGCGTTGGTGGTTCCCCTACATCTTGATGGAAAACCCTTGGGATTATTAGTTGCTCATCAATGCTCAAGTGTTCGTCATTGGCAAAAGCAAGAAGTCAGTCTCTTAGAACAATTAGCAGGTCAAGTGATGATTGCTATGAGTCAGGCGCAACTTTATCAACAAGTCCAGCAATTAAATTGTAATCTAGAAAAGCAAGTCGAAGAACGGACTCGCCAATTACAAGAAAAAATGGAAGAGGTGCAGCAGTTACATGATATGAAAGCGGTATTTCTGCAAGCAGTTTCCCACGATTTACGCACCTCGATTATGGGACTATTAATGTTGCTCAAAAATTTACAGCATCGTTCTGGGGAAAACTTAAACCTCTCTCGTTCAGTTCTTGATCGCATGGTTAATAGCAGCGATCGCCAACTCGCTTTAATTAATGCCCTATCTGAGGATCATTTTTCTGAACAACGGCAGTTAGTGGTTAATTGTCAACCCTTATCTTTATCAGATTTTATTGAGCAACTGACCCAAGATTGGCAGCCGTTATTAAAGCAAAATCAGGCAACGTTAACTGCTAAAATTCCTGATGGTTTACCCTCGATTTGTGGAGACACTGAACAATTACATCAAGTGTTCGATCACCTCCTCACGAACTCTTTAAAACATAATCCCCCTGGCATCCATTTAACCATTGAAGCAGCCGTTGAGCAGCGAATGATCTGTTGTCGATTGCGGGATAATGGCATCGGCATGGGAAAACAACAATGTGAACAGTTGTTTAAGTTATATCTACGCAGTTTACACGATAGGCGAAGAACGGGAATTGGATTAGGATCTTATCAATGTCGCCAAATTATTGAAGCTCATGGGGGACATATTGGCGTTAAGAGTAGTCCTGGTCAAGGATGTGAATTTTGGTTTACTTTACCCCTTGCTACTGGCAAATCTTCTGATGTAAGCGAGATAATAAATACCTAGACAAAGATGAAAATTATCATTGAAATGAAGCAATCAGTCACAGTGAACTACATCCATTCGCTAACGCTGAAATGGACGCTTCCTATCCAACAGATTGCGTAACAGTAGACTTCTTGCGTCCTCTACTATCACGTCTTACGTCTGGGCAATAGGCGATCTCCCCCGTTCCAGAGGATATAATACGCAGGCCTTCATCTCTTATGTTTTTAGCTGCATTGATATCTCTATCATGTTTCGTGTGGCAGCTTGGGCATTTCCAGTGTCTTACATCAAGGGTCAGGCTGCTTACTTGATTTAGACATACGTTGCAGGTTTTACTTGATGGGAAGAATCTATCAACCTCTTGATAAACCTTGCCTTCCCATTCTGCTTTGTATTTGAGCATGGTGCAAAATTGTCCCCATCCAACTTGGCTAACCCCCCTGCCTCTGGCAGGGGGGTGGTTACGCACCATGTTTCTAACAGCTAAGTTTTCAACACAAATAACTTGGTTTTCGTTGACTATCCTGCGTGATAGTTTATGGTGAAAATCTTCCCTACATTTAGATATCTTGTTATGAACTGTAGCAACTTGCTTACGAGTCTTATTACGGTTATTAGAACCTGCTTGGTGCGGGGACAAGTGCCGTGCGACGGCACGTCCGCGCTCCGCTTTTTGTCTCCTAGATAGTCTCTTCTGCTTTTTCTTTAGGTTACGCTCATGTCTGTTTATCCATTTAGGATTATCAAACTTTGAACCATCTGAAGTAATAGCAAAATGAGTTAAGCCTAAATCAATTCCTATCGCTTTTCCTTCAATCCCCCCGCCTTCGGCTCCCCCCTTAATAAGGGGGGTTGGGGGGGATTTACCATCGTCAACTAATACAGAAGCAAAGTATTGCCCTTTGGCGTTCTGAGATATAGTGACAGTCCTAATCTTTCCTTCAATCTGTCTATGAATCTTTGCATAAACAACTCCCATTTTAGGGAACTTAATACCGTTATCAACAATAGAAACATTTTGAGGAAAGCTAATCGACTGCTTACCGTGTTTAGATTTGAACCTAGGAAATGACCCGCGCTTCTCAAAGAAGTTGATAAAAGCTCTTGAGAGGTTCAGTGCTACTACTTGCAGACATTGGGAATAAGGTTCTTTCATCCATTCATGTTCTTTCTTGAGGTTAGTTATCTCTTTCTGAATGGCGAATCTACCTAGTCCCTTGCCTGTAGTTTTGTAAGTTTCATTATTTAGGTTTAGAGCGTAATTCCAAGCAAAACGACAGCATCCAAAGCTTTGCGCTAAATGTTGCTGTTGTTTCTTTGTTGGATAGATTCTAAACTTGGTTGCTCTTAACATTACCGTGAAAACCTTACATGATAATATTGTAACGTAAATAAAAGAGAAATGGAAGCTAAGGAGCGACCCCGCGTCTTCGTTAGGAGCAAGGGAATGCGCGGTGGCACTCAGCACATCCCTAATCCGCTACGCTGAGATTAGGGACTTCCTGTGCCATGTTCAATTAAAATATGATTGAATTACTGTTCCCGAATTGCTTATGAAACTTCCTAGCGAATTAAAACCATTAGAAAAACAGCTTGAAGCCACCATTAAACCTTACCTAAAAATCACTCCTTCTTATAATAAGAATTTAACCCTATGGGAAAGCAAATTTGGAGGATATCCTTACTTTCCAAAAGCCCTTGAATATCCTAAAAATTCCCAAGGAAAACCCCTAACATTATTAGCACAAATTAATTTTTCTGAAGCTTTATCCCTAGAAGACTTTCCCTCTCAAGGAATCTTGCAA
>JBCDDV010000105.1:0-7294 GCA_039180145.1 Cyanobacteria bacterium P01_G01_bin.49
ACAAAAAAAACTTTTTTCGCCTACTTCCTTCTTTTTTCAGCCTAATGCTTTTTGGACTATCTGTCTGGACTATTCATCAGAATTTCCACCATTACAATGCCCAGAATTTTTGGAATAGCTTATCAGCAGTTCCTGCGTCTAATATTCTCTGGGCGATCGCCTTAATGAGTCTTAATTATGTGATTATGACGGGATATGATTATCTAGCAGTAAATTATGTTGGCAATTCTCTTCCCTACTCTAAAACGGCTTTAGTTGGCTTTATCTGTTCTGGCATTAGTCATAGTGTGGGTTTTGCTTTATTAAGTAGTTGTATGATTCGTTACCGTTTCTATGCTACTTGGGGATTACCAGTCATTGTGATTGCCCAAATTTCTGCTTTTTGTGATCTGACTTTTTGTTTAGGGTTGTTTGTTGTGGGAGCAATTATTTTTCTCAAAGAACCGTTAGCAGTTCCTAATTTACTAGATTTACCCTTCAACTCAGTGCAGCCATTGGGCGTAATTTTTTTATTAGTTATTCTGGCTTATTTATTAGTAACGGTAGTTCGTCAAAAACCATTTAGTTTTGGTAAATGGACTTTGCCTCATCTTTCAGTTAAATTGGCTTTGGGTCAGTTAATTGTTGCTGCCTTAGATTGGTCATTAGCAGCAGCAGTTTTTTACGCCATCTTGAGTCCGTCTGTTCCTTTATCTTATCCTGCTTTTTTCAGTATCTATATATTAGCGCAAGTGGCTGGATTGGCTAGTAATGTTCCTGGGGGTTTAGGGGTTTTTGAAACAGTCATGATTGTGTTGTTATCTCAGTTCATTTCTTCTGAAGAATTATTAGGATCATTATTGATTTATCGAGGAGTTTATTATTTTATTCCTTTAACGGTATCTGTCTTATTATTAGGAAAATATGAGTTAGGACGCTTTTTAAATACAAATCGTTCCTGGAGGAAAATAGAGCAGCAATAAGCTGAAAACTATTGTCAATCTCCACTATTTGCTCACTAGGCGATCGCACAACAATCTAAAATCAAGCCTAGCGATCGCCTTCAATTTCTCTGGCAATTGACGTTGGATTTAATAGGAAAATAGAAGCTCTTTGTGCAGTTTTTTGGGATAATTTAATTTGAGTTAAAGTGATTAATCTATCTTGCAAAAAACCATCTCTAACTAAGGCTTTTTCTCCCTTATTAAATTCAGTTTCATAAAAGACTTCTTTGATCCCAGCAGAAATGATTAATTTTAAACAAGAAATACAGGGTTATAAGGTAACATAAATACTAGCTCCATTTGTAGGGATTCCCTGTTTTGCTGCTTGTGTGATCCCTTACTCTATGCGACAATACTAAACCGATTTGAATTATCTCGATCCACAGTGATTAAAAACGATATCTGGATTGCAAAAATGGCGGAAAAAGGCATGATATCTCCTTTTGAACCGCAGCAAGTTCGTCGGATTGAAAATTTGTATGTTATTTCTTACGGTTTGAGTAGTTTTGGCTATGATATTAGACTATCCTCTGCTGAATTTCGTATTTTCAGACATATTCCAGGGACAGTTGTTGATCCAAAACATTTTAGTTCGGACAATTTAGAGTCCACAAAACTCTATAATGACTCTGGTGGTAGTTATTTTATTTTACCTGCGCATTCCTATGGATTAGGCGTTTCTTTTGAGAGGTTAGAAATCCCCAAAAATGTAACGGTTATTTGCTTAGGAAAAAGCACTTATGCGCGTTGTGGAATTATTGCCAATGTTACACCTGCTGAGGCAGCTTGGCGAGGATATTTAACGCTAGAATTTTCAAACTCATCTAGTGCTGATTGTCGAATTTATGCTAACGAAGGTATTGTTCAGTTACTCTTTTTAGAAGGAGAACCCTGTTCTGTAGATTATGAATCTCGTCATGGGAAATATCAAGATCAGTCAGAAACCGTTACTTTACCTCGTATGTGATTATTGCATTAGATGTATATTCAGGAAATAAATAAACACCTATAACCTAAAGTCATAAAACGATACAGTTAATTCTTTCAATCTTTAGGAAGATAGTCAGAGGTTAAAATCTCGCTTTTTGTAAAAGGACAAACTTCGGGAAATGTGTTCATAGGTAAATTGGTTTGCGCTTGAGCATATTTTCTCGCATTTTGATAACATTTATTAAATATTTCATCATAATAAGATTTAAAGCTAGGACTGTCTTCCAAATCTTCAAGAATTCTATTACGATGTTCAATTATGGAACTTTTCCAACTTCCTGTTCGCTTATTGGGTTGATACTTCCATTTTAGTAAGTGTAATAATAACTGTTCTAAATTGCTACGAAACCCTCTTTTTTCACTCCTTGCCATTGCTTCAATTTCTTCGATTAAATTATCAATATCCAATTCATCTAATTTTCTTTGCTTCAGTAAGCTGATAGTTTCCTCTAACCAGAGATTAAAATCGGTTTCATAAAGTGTTTTGACCGTTTTCATAATAATTATCTCTTCTATCGCATTAAATTAACTCTAGCACAATATTTTTTTTAGAGTTTCAGAGGCTTATCTTGTTGATAGTTATCTAACTTATTCACTAAACAAAATTCAGCTTTTTGTAACTCTGATCCTAAATACATAGCGTGTTTGACTTCAATGCTTGGGCAAGTATCAGCAATTTGTTGATAGACTTTTTTAGCAGTTTTACCTGAGTAACAATTAACAATTTCTCCTGAACCTGGTGTAATATGTTCAACAATGATTTGATGTTCTTTTACTGAAATCAGAAAACTTCCATTAGGATCACTATAAGTTTTTTGTTGACATATTTTTGAATATTCTGTTTCAATTACTTGTTCTGCATATTCCCAACAATCACTATAGATGTGTGCGCTTTGACTAATAATAATTAAGGGGCCAAGATTAAAGTTATGATTAGATTTTAGATTGACTTTCTCTATAATATGTTGTTGTAATGCTCTTAATCCCATTGCATTTGCTGGCCAAGCAGAAAACATATCGTTACTACGAAATGTAGCAGTTAATGATAACTCATTATCTACAATTCTGACCCAAATATGATTTAAGCAAGGAGGACTATTATTATTTTCATAATCTTTGACATCCCAAAGAGACATAACTGCTCTTGAAGTGTTAGTATCATCAGCAAGTTTATTGATTAATTGTTCAATTTGATCTCGTCCAAACCAAGATCTTAATCTCTGTCCGTAAGTATATTTGATCCCTTCTTGTTGTATTGAATCATCAAGTATTTGAGATACATAATTTTTAATAAACTCCTTTTTCGTTGGTAAATAATTGGGTTCAGGAAAATAAAAATTTGAAGGTTCATTAGTTACAATGGCTATGATATTAATTAGTTCTTGCCATTGTCCATATTCAGTTGGTCTAATGGTTCCGGTTGTTTTAATTCTATGCAATATTTTAACCCAAGTTTCGGCAATGGTTTTTCCTTCAATACGATGTCCATATCTTCGCCCTGGTAAAACCGTTGGAGTAATTTCTAGGGAAGGAAACGTTAAAGGTTCTCCCCAGGGTTGCTGATTGGTTTGCTTACTAAATTCTTTAACATAGTTAACTGCTTCACTGATTGATTTTGCTTCTTTATAGTCTAAAGATTGACATAGCACTTCTAACGCATCAGCAGAAATTTCACTATCAATATATCCAGTAATTTTGGAATTAATTACCCAGATATCTTTCCCTATATCACTAATTCCTTTTTTAAACCCTTGCTGTAAAAAATCTAATAAACATTGACATCCTCCAGCATTTTTGTCTTCTTTTGTTGCGTGTAAAACCACTAAAAATCTTACATGAGGATTAGCCAATAAATTACGAATCAAAGGACTAATTCCTCTAGTGGGACTATATAAATTGCCAATAACTGCATAATCTTCTGAGTTTAAATGTTTAGCAACTGACTGCCTAACTGTCCATCCAGTAATGATTGCTGTTTGTCCATGACCACAAATTAATTGATTAGGTTTATAATGAGGAGTATAATTAAATTTATAATTTGATGAAGAAATAGTCATGATTGTTCAAGTTTTACGAGGTTTAAAAGCTTTATTTGTTAGGGAAAAAGTTTAATGATTTGCTAAGTAACTAATTCACCCGTACATAACGTTTTAAGCAAAATTGTCTGCGAGATAAGTAATAATTTGGTGATGAATACTTTCTATCGTATTCATTCCGTCCAACTTCAATATGTTTCCTTGATAACTTTGAAAAATTTTATGGTAATTTTCTTTAACTCGTTTTAATTTTTCTTTGGTTTCATAAACTTCTTGATAAGGAGAATTTTCGATACGAGATAAAGCAAGTTCTAAAGAAATATCCATATAAATAACTAAATCTGGATCGGGAAAGCATTTATTCAATCCATAAACAAAGTCAAATTCTTTTTGAGTATTAGCATTATAAGCTAAAGAGGAAAAATAATAACGAGTAGCAATTACGTAACTATGATTTTGTTGAATAAGTTTATAAACCCCGTCTACATCATTATATAAATGGTAGTGTCTATCAGCCGCAAATAAATAAGCCATTTGTTCATCAAACTTTGCCTTATCTTTAATCGCAATAATTTGACTTTGCATTGCTTCTCGGAGTAATTTACCAATCACTCCATCTGTCGGTTCAGAACTAATAATTGCTTGATAATTGCAATTAATTAAATACTCTTTTAACTTTTCTGCTTGAGTAGATTTTCCGGCTTTATCAATACCTTCTAAAACAATAAATAAGGGTTTCATGATCTCCAAACTTTAAAATATGTTATTATAATGCACTCGTTATAAATGAGAAAAATCTCTCCGATCAGTTAAATCAAGAGAGGTTTTCTAAGATGTCTTCTTACCCTAAAAAATTACTTTACTAAAGTCAATATCATTCCCACAAATGAACCAATTAACAAAACTAAACTACTTAAAGAACTAATAGCAAAACCGATGGTTCTTTTTTCAGCAGCTTGATAGTATCCCCAAGCATATAAAATACGATCAATAATCCAAAATCCGCCAATACCTGCTCCCCAAATTGGGTTAAGATAAAAACAGAAAAGCCATAACAAAGGTAAGAAAAAAATCATTTGTTCTAGGGTATTCTGTTGGACTCTTAACGCTCTTTCAAAATTGGGATCACCTGTCGTTGCAGGAGGGGGAACTTTATACTTAAATCTAGCGCTACCAACATTAAGACTAATAATAAAATAGACGGTTAATGCAATAGCTGTCACTAAACTGGGATAGATTTCCATGATTTTCTAAGGATAATAATTTGAAACCGATTTCATTTACATTTTACTACAATTTTTTTTGATAATTTATGAGTGAGGATAGTCTAGGAACACTCGTAGTAATCACTTAATCTTGAATATATTCTATTCCTTGAACTAAAGCCACTTCAGCCTTCATAAATTCCCTTCCTAAATAAGCTGCATGATCTAGCATTGTAATGGGACAATCAGAATTTTCTTCAATAACCTCAATACATAATTCTTTGGCACTGCGTCCGGTAAATAGTCTTTCAGCACTACGATTAACTTTACCTCTTGCAGCGATCACTTCCCCCGTTTCTGGGTCAACTGCTAAACCTTTATCATTAATAACATTGGTAAAATGTTTAGCACAAATTAATCCATTTTCCCGATCAAGATAGATAATAAAATATCCTCCTGGATCGAGAGCAATCTGGCGTTTTGAAAGTTTATCATCAATGATTTTAATAGCTTCTTCTAGCTCAGTCATAAAATTCGAGATTGATGCTTGATTAAATATACAACTATTTATGTTAACGCCTAAGAATTGGTAATCATTCCCTTCTTTGACAACTCATTAATCCTATACTAGTTGCGATCGCCACTCTACAACCGTACCACGAAAAGGGACTATAAGGAATAGATTCTCAAGTTTTTAGCTGTAAAATGTCAGAAATTACTTTATTATCCAGACTAATTTTAGGAAAATAAGAAAAGTCTTAAAATAGGCTGAAAACTAGGTGCAGAGACGAATAGTAAAAGTATTTAGAATTAATTAACTAAATAATTCTCAAAAAACTCGCAATTTTTAGAAAAATTAGTTAGGATTTGCGAGGGAATCACGAATTTTTTTGAATTGTCTTTTTGGGAGATAATGTATTATGGATAACTTATTGAAAAAGGTTTCTTTTTCGATAGCTACTGCAATGATTGTATTAAGCTTTCCTACGTCTGCCAAAGCTTTTTCTTTCTATGATGATGAAGTGGATGGAGACTTATCTAATGATGGATTAAATCCCACTGAACTAGGTTCATTAAGCTTAGGAACCAATGCCTTAAAAGCAACATTTAATGCTGTTGGCAATAATCCTGATGCGGATTATTTCACCTTTAGTATTCCTAAAGGACAAGCGTTAGAAGGAATTATTCTTCAGTCTTGGAACGCATCCCCAACTTTTGAAGATATTGCTTTTATTGCTATGCAGGAGGGAACTGTTTTTGATTATACTTATGATTCTAGTAATCCAACAGCAGAAGGACTCTTAGGCTGGTCTCATCTCAGGAGTACCCAAGTAGGTACTAATAAAATCTTATCTGAGATGGCAGTTTCTAATCAAACACCAGAAAGTGTCGGGTTAGATTTAGTTTTTCAAGAAGAGGCAGCAAGTAGTCCCTATACGCCTGAACAACTTATCGAAGATCCTGAGTTAGTTAATAAACTAGCTAATTTAGCTGGTACTTGGCAAGCAGGCGCAACTGGCTTTAATACACCTTTAGGGCCCGGTGATTATTCTATCTGGCTCAGACAAGGCTCAGAAACAGAAATTACGGTAGAGTTAGATTTTAATACAAAATCCGTTCCTGAGCCTGGCAGCATTCTTGGCATCATGATCGCATTAGGTTTAGGGACACTTGTTACCAAAAAAGTCAAACAATCCTAAGCTAGAGGCGACTTTTAGGCTAATTCATGAGTAAAATTCATGAATTGGCCATCAGTAGCTTGATATTTTGTGGATAAACAGTCTCAAAGATCATCAAACATTGGTCAATACATTTAGTATTTATTAATGTTCAATGTTCAATCAAATTGCAGTTAGGTAGGATCGAGAACGACACTTTTCATCTTTCCTAACCAGTCAATTAAATTTTCTAATTGTTTATGGGATTTCATCACACCTAATCCCCTGACTGTGACTTTTTTGGGAGTATAAACAAATCGCGATCGCAAATGATTGGGTAAATTTTCTTGTAAGAGTTTCCAGGCAGGTTCTTCCATGGGAGTTTCTAAAACAATATGCTGTTTTCCTTCTGGTTTAATTCT
>JBCDDV010000106.1:0-7280 GCA_039180145.1 Cyanobacteria bacterium P01_G01_bin.49
AACCATGAGAATCAGGAAATTTCAAACTTGGTTCCCGTAAACGTCGGGGTGTTTCGTTTGTTGGCAAACAGGTTTATTTTTGTATTCCTTCGGGTCCCCTAAAAACCCCGTGGTCTTATTATTCTTTTGCTCAAACTTACACCACTTGGGTCTATATTTCTGAGCATCAATTAGAAAAACAAGTCTTAATTGCTCAACAAGATGGATTAGTTGAATTAAGCTTACACAATGGCAAAATTAGCTTTAATCTTGCTCATCAACAAGGGGTAGAAGCCATTGTGACCTTTGATGCCATTCGGGTGGATCAATGGGTGCATATTGCAGGGATATTTGCCTACGATCACCAAACTCAAACTACTACCCTTACCCTCTGTCAAAATGGGGAGGAAATAGCCACCAATAAATTTAAAGGGGTTCCTCTGGTTGATAAGGATTGGAAACCTGAATTTTCTTTAGCAACATTAAAAGATAACGCCTTTTTTGCCGGAAAAATGGCCGATGTACAGATTTGGGATCTGGCTAAAACGCCTCAAGAAATCAAAGATACCATGTATCTACAATTAACAGGGCGAGAAGTTAAATTAAGTGGTTACTGGCGATTAGGGGCAATTAGTGAAGGAAAAGAACGCAAAGTTGTAGACTTTTCTGTTCATAGTAACGATGGCATTGTTTACGGGGATGCGTTCGTTAGTGCAGTTACCCTTAATCGTACCTTGGGAGATGGCAAAACTGAAGCGGTTAAGTATGGCAATGATGAACTGTTTGCGGTGACACAACGAGCAACTTATGAGGAGTCGTTTGAGTTTAAACTGAATATTGATGAGAATCCCAATGATATTGATGGTGATGCTGCCTTTACTTTCAATTATTGGGGCAAAACCAGTCGTAATGCTCAAAATATCGTTGAAATTTTTGGTGAAACTGCCGAATTTGAAGCCCTTGGAGATGGATGGTACAAAGCAACAGGACGGTTTACCGTTTCAGATGAGATCAAATTCCTGCGTAGTTTTGAAATTGCTGAAGTTCAAGGTAATTGGAAATTCTTAGACGTTCGCAAACATCGTATTCGCTTAGTCTCCGATAGCATTACCCAAGCAATTTACCAAGATGATATTGCTTTAACATCCCTTGCGGGCAACTATAGTGAACTGAAAGCAAGTTTAAACCAGCTTGCTCCCTTAGAAAAGGAAGAATCTGCCTTAATAGAAGAAAAACGTCGTCTTGAAGCAGCATTAGCAGCCCTTAACGATCCCGATCTTCCTAATAAAATCCGCAACCAAGAAGGATTAATTCGTTCCTTAAAAAGTCAAATTACTCGTTATGAAGGGGATGTTTCTCGTTTTACGCGGGAATATCAAACGCAGGTCAATGATTTTACCAATTATTGGCATCGTTTAACCACTCGAAATCGGGAAGGAAAGAATGAAGCAGCGCGTATTTATACCAAAGAAAAGAACTTCATTCAAGGATTAGCTTGGGGAAATTACAGCAATCAAAAATTCAAATTTGAACGGGTAAATAGCACTTACTACACAATTATCTGCCAGTATGAGAATCGTATCCTAGATATGCGAAAGGATGGCAACCATGACATCTATGGAAGTACCAACCATCATAAAGGGTCAAATCAACAATGGCGGTTAGAACGTCGAGGTAATTATTACATGATTCGATCGCGCTATGAAAATCGAGTCATGGACTTACGCAGTCGTTCTCATAGTATCTATGGTCATAACGATCCGCATGGTAAAGATAATCAACAGTTCAGGTTAACTAACTTAAGGGAACACGCCAACAATAATATTCGCAACGCGCAACGGCAACTAAACAGCGCACAAACTAACTTACAACACACCCGACGACGATTACAGCAAGCAGAGACAGAATTAGCGCGATTAAAGGCGATTAGTTCTAATCTTGCTCAACAAAAAGCAGAATTAGAAGCAAAACTCAAAGCCGTGATCGCCCAACTGCAAACCATACAAACAAAATTAAACCAACTCAATACCGCCTTTATTCAAGGGGTTACAAACATCGAACAAACCCCCCAAACCATGCCTGTCATTGGTTCAAATCCCCAAAAATTAGCCGTAGCAGGCGCATTATTACCCTTTGTTCGTCCTGCCAGTCGTTTGTCTTGTTTAGAAACCAGTGAAGGCAATGTGGAATTAATCTACTTCGATACTGAAGGAAAGATGCGTCAAACTCGTTTTGATGTCACTGCTGATAGTGCCAATATTGCTTTTGAACAATGGATTCCTGATGGGTTGCACACTTGTATTAATCTCGATCAAAGCGATAGCATGATTTCCCTCAAAGATGCGGATGATCTGCGCCGCAATGCACCTATTTCCTTAACACCAGCTTGGACAGTAGAAACCTGGTTTTCCTATCCTTTACCCGAAGCATCTATCTACAATACTCTGATGCGATCGCACGATGCTTCTGATCATCAAATTATCGTCAAAAAGGAAGGTAATGAGCGTCAATTAGGAACCTACATCAATGGCAAGTTTCATTCGTGTGGTTTCGATCTACAACAGTTAGCCTACGGTTGGCATCATTTAGCTGTTGTTGGACAAGGAGAAGGGGACGAAGCAAGCACCACTTTTTATCTTGATGGTAAAGAAGTGGGTAAGGTGGAAACAGTCAAAAGTAGCAGCAATATCTATACCATTGGTAACTCTCCCAATGGAAAACAACCCTTTGGTAAACTCGCTGAAATGCGGATTTGGCACATTGCCCTCAAACCCGAAGAAATCGAAATCCACAGTAAACTCTTGCTGAGTGGCAATGAACCAGGATTATTCGCTTATTTTCCCTTTAATGAAGCCACAGGAACCGAAATTCGAGATCATTCTGGTAATACTCGTGTGGGAATTGTGCAGAAAGGCAATTGGTGGGGATGTAGCGCACCCATCGGCAATCCTGGTCATCGGGTAATGCAATTTAATGGGATCAATACCTACATCGATATTAACCATCATGACCGATTTAATCTGACCAATGACTTTACCTTAGAAGCTTGGGTGAAACCCCGAAAATTAACGGGAATTCAACGCATTTTCTCAAAAGCGGGGGCTTATGGTTTCGGGTTACAGGGGAATCAACTGCGCTTTACCACCTATGGACGCAAAGATTACGACACCAAGAAGGCTAACTTAACGGTCGATCATTGGCATCATTTAGCGGTTGTTCTGGATAATAATAATGCTGCTCATTTCTACGTTAACGGGGAACTCATCGACTCCATTGCTGGAACCGTTGCTGCCAATACCAGTCAAAATAATTGCGAAATCGGGCGAGATAAACGTTACACTAATGAATTTTTTGATGGTTATATTGCTGATGTACGGTTATGGAAAACGACTCGTTCTCAAGCTGACATTCAAGAGAATATGCAGTTTCGTTTAACCAGTCAAGAAAGTGATTTAGTGGCTTATTGGCCCTTAAATCAACTGGATATGATGCAAGATCCTCCTACCGTTGCTGATTTAACCGATAATCCATCAGGGATTGTACGGGATGCCGTGATTGTGGATGATAACGCCCTTTCTTTGCTCAATTCCGCCTTAATTAGCTCCGAATACAGCACCATTGGTATCGATCCCGACACCGGACGCAAATCTGCCATCATGCGCCGTTTCTTTGCCCTTCCCGTTCTCAATGGTATCCAATTATTCAGTGAAAAGCGGGTCGAAGCCTTAGAATTACGGTGGATTGGTAATGCCCAATTTGCTCCCACCTTACTCGGTTATATTGAAGGCGCGCCTCCTGTTCCCAGTGAAAACTTAACCGTTGATGACGACTACAATGGTGCAACCTCCGTTGAATTAACCCAATCCCAAGACGTAGAATACAGTTGGACGCGATCGCAAGAATCAGGATTAGGAGCAAACGTTGAAACCTTTATCGGGGCGGATTCTCAAACCTTTGCAGGTATTGGTGTCGCAACTTCTATCGAAGGAACTCACGCAGGATTTGCCGGAAATCTAGACTTTAACTACAATTTTCTCAACGAAAGCAATATTACGGCTAGTTCTAGCAATCAATTGAGCGATCGCTTAGAATTACGAGGAACTCAAGAACAAGATCCCAAGTTTCCCCATCTTGGTAAGCGATTTATTCCCAAAAATGTCGGTTATGCCTTGGTGGTTTCTGGTTTAGCGGATGTTTTCGTCACACGGTTACGCCGTTCAGGACGCATGGTAGGTTATCAAGTGCTTCCGGTTGATGGCATTCCCCCCGATGTCAATACCATTACCTTCTTAATCAACCCCGCTTATACCATGAATGGTAGCTTAGACGGACAAACCGGAACCGAAGCCACCAGCGAACGCTTCTTTAAGCACGTTCCTGAGATGCGATCGCAATACGGTTCTCTCTATCCTGCTAGTTATTATCGCTTACAAGAAGCCTATGACCTCAAACAGCAGATAGAAGACGAAGATACCCGTCGCGCCTCCTACTTTGCTCAATTTAACGCTCGTTTAGTGGATGAAACCTCTTTAAATCGAGAAATTAACCAAGGAGAAGCCCCTGCTACCATTTCCGTTAACCGTGAGGAAGATGCTAATTTAACGGAAGAAGAAAAAGCAGCACAAGCAGATAATATTCAACGTCAAGCAGAGGAAAATGTTGCTAACCGTTCTGAAGAAGTCGAAGCCAAACAGCGCGAAATTGAAGCCAAAATCGCTGATCAAGAACAACGTACTCAAGCGGTGGAAAGCTTTGCCAATTGGCAGAAGAAAATGGAGGATATCCAAATTCGTGCCGGAAAGCGGAATATCGTCAATACTTATGTTTGGGATGGTGATGGAGGATTACGCAGCGAAGCCCAAAGCTTTGCCAGTACCATCGAACATAGTATCGGCGGTTCCTTTAGTCTCAATGCTGGTTTAGGGGGTGAAGGGGACTTTTCAGCGGGAAAAGTTGCAGTATCTTTAACCGCCCAAGCGACTGTTAATTTAACTCAAACCCTTAATAAAACCCAAAGTCGCAGTCAAGGATTTGCCTTAAATATAGACTTGAGTGGGATGGAAAGTCGCAATATTACCAATCATGACGATAACCCCCTCTTCCCTGGGCAAAAGGTTGATCGCTATCGCTTTATGAGTTTCTATCTCGAAGGTAATACTAACCATTTCCATGATTTCTTTAACTATGTGGTCGATCCTGAATGGTTAGCTAGCAATGATGAAGAAGCCCGCGCTTTACGCCAAATTGACATCAGTAAAGCCAATAAAACCTGGCGTGTACTCCATCGCGTCACCTATGTGGAACGTCCTGCATTGATGGGATTTGGTCAAGAGGTGCGATCGCTTTCCACTGCTGATGAGTCTCCTTCTACGCAAGACTTGTTATCTAAACTCGAACAATTAGAACAAGACAAACAATTCCTTGCTGACAAAGTTGACAAAATACTCTATCTTCTTCAATCTAATTTGATTGATGTCAGATAAGTTTGTTTTTGGGGTGAAAAATCACCCCAAAACCCGCCTTTCTCACAAACATAGAAAAAAGAATGCTACATAAAAGGCAGGAGTTTAAGAATTACGATTAATATTTTGCAGTTTCAAAAGCACTATACAAAACATTAACCATAAAAAACCAACGCTATATCCAGCAATAATATCTGTTGGCCAATGGACTCCTAAATAGAGACGACTTAAACCAATCAGAGAAATAATTATCGCTGCAAAATAATAGATTAATCGAGAGAATTTAGGATAATGACTGCTTACTAAATAGGCAATAAAACCATACAAAACAATCGAAACTAGGGCATGACCACTGGGAAAACTGAAAGAACTGGTGGTAATTAGATGAGTCCAAAGTTGAGGACGAGGCTTAGCAAAAAATACTTTCATTCCAGTGGATATAATCAAAGTGCCTAAACAAGCTAAAAGAAAAAGTTTGGCTTCTTGATGGTAGTGTTTTCTCCACAACAAGCTAAAGGTAATAACAGCCACAATAATTACAACATCAGTATTACCCAACTGAGTAATACTGATCATAATTTGATCTAGGGTTGGATTAGCAAACTGATATAACCACAGCAGAAAAGATTTATCAAAGGCAAATGCTTCTTTTTCTAACACCTCTTCTGATAATTGGACAATGAGAAATGAAAGCAGTAAGCACAAAACTAATCCCCCCACACCAACGGTAGCAATCAAAGAAAATAAATGTGGGTTAATATAACGTTTCCAAACATTAACGAAATAACGAATCATCTCCAAAATTTAAAAGGTGAAGATTGTGAGCGATCGCAATACAAAAGGATGACTATGATCTGGTGCATTTATTGTGTTTGAGAGGTGGCTAAATCTGGTTGTGTTGATTGTGGCCAAACGTTAGCACGTATAGCACGAAACATTCCAAACCGACAAAGACCCACACCGAACGCTAACCGCATCAATAGAAGCGTTGGCACTTCTCGCAAAGACTTCAAAAAACCAGAAACCCCAAACTTGATTAGTCCTTGGGGTCGTGCAATTCCTTACCAGATAGAATCTAACCAAGAAGGAAGGGTTTGTTTCGTCCAATCTGCCGTTGTCACCTCACCTTCAACCAGTTCTGTCCCTTCTAACAGTTCCGAAAATCCTTCGATACTCGCAAAGGCAGGATGAGACCATTGGTCAAGTAATTGGCGCATGACGGGACGTTCCCAGAAATTAAGGGGTTTTTGACGATCATTTCGTTGATTCCAGTCCGCAACCACCAAAATACCACCTGGTTTCAGCACCCGCATTAATTCTTTGGCAAAAACGGCTTTATCTGGCATATGTGGCCCTGCTTCAATCGACCACACTACATCAAAACTACCATCAGGAAAGGACAGCGACATAGCATCATCTACCCTAAACTCCGCACTCACGTCTTTTGGCGTTAATTCTTGGGCCCGTGCCACCTGTTGAGGACTAATCGTAACACCTGTCACAGCAAATCCGTAATCTTTTGCCAAAATGCGACTACTTCCCCCAATACCGCACCCTACATCTAATACAGTGGTTCCTTGAGGCAACTTATCCAATCCTCCCCAACGCACCATTTCATGAACGAAATCAGCTTTCGCTTGTAAAAAATCTTTTCGTTGCGGTGGAGAACCATAATGACCCAAGTGAATATGGTCTCCCCAATAAAACTCTAAAATACCGTCTTCTGTCCACTGATCGTAGGAATTAGCAACGGAGTCAGAAGATTGATAACGACGGGCCGTAATTAGATAGACAGCGATGCTGATCGCCAGAAGTATCAATAAAATTCCAACCAATAAA
>JBCDDV010000107.1:0-7268 GCA_039180145.1 Cyanobacteria bacterium P01_G01_bin.49
CCACAATATCGTCTTGATTGGTATATTTATATAATAAAACTTTAAATACTGCTAATAATAATGTGAATAATGTTGTCTCTTTTTGTCTGCTCAAACTTTTCAGGGAATCTGATAAATCTTGAGACAATTTAAAAGACTGTCTTGCCCCTTTATAGGTTGCAATAGAGGGTCGAGGTCGGTCAGTAGGAAGTCTTAAAAAGGGAAGATTGGCAAGCTGTTTTTTCCAATAATTTTTTTGATTTTCTAACACTTCTTTTTGTAAATATTGCTGTTGCCAAACTGCCCAATCTGCATATTGAATTGGTAATTTAGGGAGTGATATTTGCTGAGATTTATCATCAGAGATTTCTTGATTTGAAAAAGCCTCATAAAGACTTTTCATTTCTCGAACGAATATGCCCATAGACCAACGATCAGAGATAATATGATGCACCGTTATTAACAGTAGATAATCTTTGTCTGCTAATTTGAAAAGTGTTATTCGTAATAGATTTTGAGTAAAGTCAAAAGGTTTTTGTGCTTCTTTTAAAGCTAACTTTTTCAGCACTTCATCTCTATTGGAAATGTGGGTCAAATCTTCTAGTGACAGCTTAAATGGCTGAGTCGGAGTAATTACCTGTATCGGGTTTCCCTGTGAGTTGGTTGTAAAAGTTGTGCGTAAACTTTCATGTCTTCTAATAATTTCGGTAAATACCTTTTCCAGTAATGGAATATTTAGTTGACCTTCAAGACGTAAAGCATTAGAAATATTGTAAGCACTGTTATCAGGGTTTAATTGCTGGAAAAACCATAATCTTTGTTGAGCAAAAGATAGAGGTATTTCTTCAGAGTTTTTTCTTTGAGGAATTTCGATTTTAGATATTTCCTGCGCTCTGACTTTATTTAATTTTTTTTGCTGACGACGTTTTTCAAAAATCATCCGTTGTTCTGGAGACAAAGCTGCTAGTTTTTTTGCAAAATCATTCATGGGTATTTTCTCAACAAAACCTAAAATTTAAACAAGTAATTTGATTAATAAAAACTAGCTGGACAATATCTTTTCTGTTTTCAAATTACACATATCTTTTAATGCTTTAAGATAAGGTAAGCTGGCCATAACAGCCTCAAAATTATCATTAAAATCAATTAAACAAGCAACATCATCAACCCCCGCTTGTTTTAAACGTTCAATCATTTGCAGACAACTTGTTTTTGAACCAATTAAAGTTCTTCCCTTGAGCCAACCTTCATAAGCAAACTGTAAAAGACTGTTAATATCTGCTTCTGTAAACTGATTTAAGTCTACTTTGATTCCCGCATCTTTTGCTAAACTTTCCAACAGATTAATGTGGGTTTTGAGATAATTATAAAAAGGTTCTCTGGCAGCTTCTTTAACCGCATCATAATCTTCTCCGACAAAGGTATGTATCATCATTGCCACCTTTCTGGTTGTCGGGTCATAACCATTTTGTTTTAAAGATTGGCGATATAAGGAGATTTGCGGAGCAACTTGTTCTAAAGTCCCTCCTAATAGAGAAGTAAGAATATTAGCCCCCATTTTCCCCGCTTCAATAAAGGTTGATGAAGATTGACAGACAATCCAAGTTGGTAATTTAGATTGTATTGGTCGTGGGAAAGTTTTCACATTAAACGTCTTTCCTGTCGCATCTTTGAGTTCGACTTGTTGACCTTCCCAGAGCTTCTGCACTGTCTCAATGCCCTTCCACATTGTTTCTTTGCGTTTAGTATGGCTTTCCCTAGACAGCACGAAGTCATCCATTGTCCAACCTGAAGCAAAAGCCAGGGCAACTCTACCACCCGAAAAATTATCAACCATAGACCATTCTTCAGCGACCCGTGCGGGGTTATGAAGGGGCATCACAACACTACCTGCTCGTAATTGAATTTGCTGAGTAATCATAGCTAATGCGGTAGAACTTAAGGATGGGTTGGGATAAAGTCCTCCAAAGGGATGAAAATGTCTTTCTGGAGTCCAGAGGCCAACAAAACCGTTTTGATCTGCAAATTTTGCACTTTCTATTAATAGATCATACTTATTTTTATTGATTTTTGAACCATTTCCAGAGAAATAAAATAGGCTAAAATCCATGTTTTGCTCCACAATTTTTGATGAAATCAGTAGTTAAGAAGGCTTTGATTTTTAAGCTTTTATAGAAATTTTGGTCGTCAAATTACTTCAATTTTTCGAGCTATCTGGTAATGATAATTGCTCATGACTTTCTCCTAGTTCTTGTTTGATTTCTGCTAAGGAAAGATTTTTGATTTCTTCTAATAAAGCAGCATCTTCCTCATTTTCTTCATTTCTTTGTTTTTCACTAATAACATTAGCAATTCCAGCAATAGTGGGAGCATCAAAAAGAATTGTTTTCAGGGCTAATTCTACTTTAAATGTGTTTTTTAAACGGGAAGTTACCTGAACGGCTAGCAAGGAATGTCCGCCGAGTTCAAAGAAATTATCATTAACACCAATCTGCTCAACTCCAAGAATTTCTTGCCATATTTTGGCGATTATTTCTTCAATTTTATTACCAGGAGCTAAGTAAGTCGTTGGTAAATTTGGTCGGGAATGTTGAGAAAGTAATTCTTTTTGAGAATCATTGGTCTTCTCTGTAGACTTGCGTTTGATCCATGTGTTAATTCTAGCTTGTAAATCTCCTGGCGACACAATAAATTGATTGGCTGAAGCAACACCTAAAACGCGCTGGCAAACATCCCAGACTTCATCTGGAGTCATTGCTAAGTTAGTTAATGTTGTTCCTAGAGCATTTTCTTCTTTTTTTTCTTTTTGTTGGTAGTTGACTGCATCCCAGTTAATAGAAAACCAAGGCGTACTATTCTGGCGATTTATTTTAACAAGAAAGCTATCCAGAAAAAGATTAGCGGCTGAATAAGCAATTAGTCCAAGACCTCCTACGATTGATGATAAAGAAGACTGCAATAAACAAAAATCTAATTCCTTGTCTCGCAACAGTTTTTCGAGTATATAAAGTCCATAAACTTTTGAGTGAAATTGTAACTCACTTTCATTGCGAGTAATTTCTTGAATTGAGAAACTTGACTTTATATCACTCATAGGAGTGACATAAAATACTCCATGAATTTTATCAAAAAATTGATAAGCCTGATTCATGGCTGTTTGCATTTGTTCAAAATTTAAAGGGTCAGCTTCAATCATTTTTAACTCTCTCCCCGACTCTTCTAAAGTAAGTATTTTCTTAATACACTGACTAATTTTATTTTGTTCTCCATGATCCCTTAACCACTGTGACCATTGATTCTTTTGAGGAAGCCCAATATTTCCTACCAAAATGAGTTTTGCTTCTAATTTATGAGCTAAATATTCTGTAAAAATAAAGCCAAGACTGCCGATAAAATCTCCTGCTATTAAATAAACCCCTCCTTTCTTAAGTCTTGTTGTTTCTGCTAGTTTTAATTGCTTTGGCTCAGGGTTTTGTACCCATCGATGACGACCTCGGTAAGCAACAACTAACTCAGATGACTGAGTGGTTAATTCTGCCACCATTTGCTTAATTAGTTGTGTTTTTTGAGCATGATTTGAATCAGAAATAATGAGATCAATATTACGACAAGTAATATTCGGATACTCTTGGGGAATTACTTTACACGCCCCTAAAACTGTTCCTTTTTCGGGAATTAATGCTTCTTCTCCACTGGTATTATGGAGATTATTGGTAACAACAATTAATTTTAGGGAAGTAGTGAATTTTTGTTTTGATAATGTTTTAGCGATGAATAATAAACTGTAAAAACCGACATTTTGATACTGTTGAAAGCTGGCAATTGCTGATGATATTTCTTCAGACAAAGTATGGTTACTCATAGTTTGAGTATGGTCTGTGACACTCCAAAAATGAGCAATAGTTTGTGGTATCTTACCCGTTGCCTGTAATGTTTGCCATAAAACCCCATAGTCATCTTCTCGTTCGGGATTAATGGCATAAGCGCGATCGCTTAACTGAGTAAATTTCTCTCCTATAGTTATAGTGATAACTTCATGACCCTTTTGTTCTAATTGTTGAGCCATTTCTAATCCGACATAACATGAGTCCAAAAAGACTAAATAACATAGTTTAAGAGCTTCAGTTTTGCTTGCTTTCAAAGGTTCGAGTAAATTAACTTGCTTCCAACTAGAAAGATAAAACCAATCAGCAATATCTTGTTTTTTGTTAATGATTTGATGAGCAATAAGGTTATTTGATTTTTGAGGTTTAATCCAGTATTTTTGCCGTTCAAAAGGATAGGTTGGTAAGGGAATACGTTGTCTTTGTTCCTGTGCAGAAAAACTGTACCAATTTACTTTTACCCCAACTAACCAAAGTCGCCCCAAAGTGTTAAGTAAAAATGCCACATCCGACTGTTGATCTTTTGGGTGACTTATGGAACTTAAAATGATTGAATCTTTTGTCTGTTGTTTGGCAAGGCTATTTAAAGTTGTTCCTGGGCCCACCTCTAATAATACTCGTTCTGTATCTTTAATTAACTCAGCAATACCTGACCCAAAGCGTACCGTATGCCGTAAATGTTTTGTCCAATAGTCAGGGTCAGTGGCTTGAGATGGGGTGATCCAGGTTCCTGTTACATTGGAAATAAAAGGTATTTTGGGAGACTGTAAACTGACCTTTTTAACTTCCTCAGTAAATTTTTCTAAGATAGAATCCATCATGGCAGAATGAAAAGCATGGGACGTATGTAAACGTCTATAATCTATTCCCGAACATTGTAGGGCCTGTTCTAATTCCTCTATTGCCAACTCTGTTCCTGAGATAACGCAGTTGTTCGGTGCATTAATGGCAGCGAGAGAAAGCTTCTCATTGAGATAAGATTGTATGGCATCCTCAGCCAAGGGAACCGAGAGCATCGCACCCTTTGGCATTTGCTGCATCAGCTTTCCACGCATCAAAACAAGGGTTAAAGCATCTTCTAGAGAAAACACCCCCGCTAAACAAGCTGCTACATATTCCCCAATGCTATGACCAATCATGGCGACAGGAGATATATCCCATGACATCCATAACTTAGCTAAAGCATACTCGATCGCAAACAAGACTGGTTGAGTGATCTGAGTTTGTTGGAGTTGCTCGGTTGCCAGTGCGACGTCTTCATGATTCGGGTATAAAATGCTGCGTAAATCAACATTAAAATAAGAGTTAAGGATTTCACAGCATTCATCTATGGATTGTTTGAATACTAATTCAGTCTCATACAATTGTTTACCCATATTGACAGATTGGGAACCCTGGCCGGGAAACATAAATGTAATCTGACGGTTGCACGGTTCTTGAAAATGGGTAAAGGTTCTTTGTGGGTCTAGAGTTTCTAAGACTTTCACCCCATCCTCATAATTTTCACAGACAAGCATACGGCGATGCTCAAACCCTCGACGACCCACTTGTAAGGTATAGGCAACATCAGCTAAATTTAAGTCGGGATGTTGTTTGAGGTGAGTGGCTAAATTGCTGGTCGCTGTTTCTAAGGCTGATGCGGTTTTTGCCGAAAGTAATAATAATTGCCAAGGACGAGAAGCACTAGAAATTTGAGTCGGTGGAGTTTCTTCAAGAATTACGTGAGCATTAGTTCCCCCAATACCAAAAGAACTGACTCCCGCACGACGAGGAGAGCCGTTTCTCTGCCACGGGGAAAGTTGAGTATTTACATAAAAAGGACTATTATCAAAATCAATTTGAGGATTGGGCTGCTCAAAATGTAAACTAGGCGGAATTTGTTGATGTTTCAGGGCTAGAACAGTTTTGATTAAACCTGTCACCCCTGCAGCTGTATCCAAATGTCCAATATTGGTTTTAACCGAACCAATAGCACAGTAATTTTTCTGTTGCGAACCAGCCTTAAAAGCTTGAGTGAGTGCGGCGATTTCAATGGGATCTCCTAAAGCCGTTCCCGTGCCGTGTGCTTCAACATAGCTGATAGTTTCGGGGTCAACTTCAGCAATGGCTTGAGCCGCTTTAATGGCCTTGGCTTGGGTGTCAATACTAGGGGCTGTGTAGCTAACTTTGAGACCACCATCATTATTAATGGCTGAACCTTTAATGACAGCATGAATGGTATCCCCATCGGCGATCGCTTCTTCTAATCGTTTTAAAACAACAATGCCCAACCCGCTACCACCAACCGTTCCCCGTGCTTGAGCATCAAAGGCGCGACAGTGCCCATCGGGGGATAAAATAGTGCCTTCTTTGTATAAATATCCTGATTTTTGTGAGTGGGCATTAACTGCAACACCGCCAGCCAGGGCAAGATCACTTTCACCACTGAGCAGACTTCGACAGGCTAGGTGAACCGCAACTAAGGAAGTTGAGCAAGCGGTTTGAATGCCCACAGAGGGCCCTTCAATGTCTAATTTATAAGACGCTCGCGTCGCTAGAAAATCTTTATCATTGGAGATGAACAGCTGATAATCATCCACAGAATTTCTAATATTTTGATTTGAATGTAGATTGAATACATAACTGTTCATCCCTGCTCCTGCATAAACCCCAACTAAACCCTGGTACTGCTCAGAATCATAACCAGCATTCTCTAAGGCTTCCCAAGCACACTCTAAGAAGAGGCGTTGTTGGGGGTCGAGGGTTTCTGCTTCTCTGGGATTAAAGCCAAAGAAAGAAGCATCAAATAATTCTACGTCGTCTAAGACACCTCTTGCTTTAACATAATTAGGGTTTTTGAAGGTTTCGGGGTCTATTCCTGAAGCTTCTAGTTCTTCATCCGTAAAGAGCTTAATTGACTCTACACCATTTTGCAGATTGTGCCAGAATTCATCAAGATTTTTAGCCCCAGGGAAACGCCCTACCATGCCAATAATCGCTATTTCTAGACCAGTTTGCTCAAAAGATACCGAATTACTCATTTTACTTAGTTCCTTTGCTAATTTTTAACAATTTTTTGATGCGACTTTTACCCTTTTTTAAGGGTTGAGTTCGTGTTTCGGTTTGATGAGAAGAGGATGATTGATGATCATTTCCTTGAGTAATAAACTCAGCCAAGGAACTGATAGTGGGATATCTAAATAAATCAAGGACTAATAAATCTGTTGGCAATACTTCACGCAGTTGACTATGAACCTGAAGCAACAATAATGAATGTCCCCCAAGCTCAAAGAAATTATCATGAATACCAATCTTTTCTACCTTCAGCACTTGCTGCCAAATGATGGCGATGGATTTTTCCACATCATTGCTTGGCTTAATATAAGCCGTTTCTAAGGCTAGGTAGCCACTATCGGGTGCTGGTAA
>JBCDDV010000108.1:0-7259 GCA_039180145.1 Cyanobacteria bacterium P01_G01_bin.49
TAGAAGTTTAGTAGTGTAGGCTAAAAGCCTGTGCTTTGCCATAGGAGAAATTAATAGTTCATAGCTAGTGGTTAGTTGTTAATTATCTCCCAGTCCTGTTGTCTCCCCGTCTCACAGTTTCTTTTAACACTAGCCTCTTTTTGATCACGAACTCAGGTCACTTAGGCTTTGCTGAAAAAGTCTCTCAGAAATTTACGCAGATAAAAGCCGAAAATTTCCCTCCCAATCAATAAGCTTTACTACTCTAAATTTTCTATTAATATAATTTCGCTTAATCTCATTGAGGTCAATTAGTTCTGAGATTCTACTATCTTACTCTTGTTGAAGGATGGCATAATAATCATCATGCTTTTTCCAATGCTACAAAATTTGGCTTAAAGTAGTGACAGATAGATTGAGGTTATTGGATAATTTCAATATTAGAGTCTTTTGGCTTAGTTTGGGATGTTAAAATCCCTACGGAAGACATGATTAAAGCTAAAAAAGTTTATTGATGTCAATCGTTAAGTCTACCTTAGTTAAGCCAAAATTACGCTTGACTCAAGTAAGGTAGTGATTCTGCCCATAAACTGATTAACCATGATTGAATTAAATTCTTTGTTACCCAACGCCAGATTATTACCATAATTAAATTTGACATACCATAAGTCTTATCTTTTAATCCAATCATATTGGATATTAATATTTGAGGAGAAAGCATCAAATGAGTCATCCAAAATCAAAAGCATCACAATCGACTACCCAGAATTTTTCCGACAGTTCTCCTACTTATTTTGAGGTTGAAAAATGGCTTGTCTCTTATCTGGCGGAATTATTGGAAATGGCTCCCAATACTATTAATCCGGCTCTTTCCTTTCATGAATATGGACTAGACTCTTCAGCAGCCGTTATTCTAAGTGGTGACCTTCAAGACTGGTTAGGGCGAGATTTAGAAGCAACTCTACTATTAGATTACCCAACCATTGAGGCTTTGGCTCAATATGTTACTCAAAATCAGTCAAATGAGTAGCGTTGACTATTTAACCAATGCTGGCAACATAAAAACTGTAGCGTAGACACAAAAAGACTATAATGCAACCTATGGCGATTATTGGTATTGGTTGCCGCTTCCCTCAAGCCAATACCCCTTTATCATACTGGCAGCTATTACATAATGGTATTGATGCCATAAAAGAAGTTCCTTGCGATCGCTGGGATGTTGAATCACTTTATGATGTGACTCCAGCCAAGGCAGGGAAAACCAATACACGCTGGGGTGGTTTCTTAGAACAATTTGATCAATTTGATCCAGAATTTTTTAGGATTTCTCCCCGTGAAGCAGAGTCTATCGATCCTCAACAAAGACTATTATTAGAAGTTGCTTGGGAAGCGTTAGAAAATGGGGGGATTATTCCAGGAAACCTCGCAGGAACTCAAACAGGTGTGTTTATTGGCATTGCTAACAGTGACTACAATCGACTAACTTATCAGAATTTAGACAATGTTAATGCCTACAGTGCAACAGGAACCAGTTTATCAATTGCAGCAAATAGACTCTCTTATTTTTTCAATTTAAAAGGGCCAAGTTTAGCCATTGATACTGCTTGCTCTTCATCTTTGGTGGCTGTTCACTATGCTTGTCAAAGCTTAAACGCCGGAGAGTCTGACTTATGTTTAGCCGGAGGGGTTAACCTAATTTTATCTCCAGACGGTTCTGTCACTTTTTCCCAAGCGCAGATGATGTCACCAGAAGGACGCTGCAAAACCTTTGATGCCAAAGCAGATGGCTATGTTCGTGGTGAAGGGGGTGGTATTATTGTTCTGAAACGTCTATCCGATGCCCTTGAAGATAAAAACACAATTTATGGTGTTATTAAAGGCTCAGCAGTTAATCAGGACGGATTCACCTATGGACTAACAGCCCCCAATGGCCCCTCTCAACAGGCAGTAATTCGTCAAGCCTTAAAAAATGCTCAGGTTAACGCCAATCAAATCACCTACGTAGAAGCTCATGGCACAGGAACCCCCCTTGGTGATCCCCAAGAATTTAACGCCTTGAAAAAGGTTTTGATGGAAAATCGTCAAGAAGATCAACCTTGTTGGATCGGTTCTGTCAAAACGAATATTGGTCACTTAGAATCAGCAGCAGGTATTGCCAGTTTAATTAAAGTGGTTCTGTCGCTACAATACCAAGAAATTCCCCCTCATCTCCATCTTCAGCAATTAAATCCCTACATTTCTTTAAAGGGAACTCCCCTGAAAATTCCACATCAAATTGAACCTTGGGAAACTACCTTAGAAAAACGTCTCGCTGGTATTAGCGGCTTTGGGTTTGGGGGAACCAATTGTCACATTATTGTTGAAGAAACGCCTCATATCAGTGAAACTGATCCTTCATCTCCAGAGCGTCCATATCATCTGTTGACCCTCTCAGCGCAAACTGAACCGGCCTTACTGGAGATGGCAAGTCATTATCAAACTTTTTTGCTATCTCATACCGATATTTCTGTGGCTGATCTTTGTTTCAGTGCTAACACTGGGCGATCGCAATTTGAACATCGATTAAGCATTATTACTCGAACATCAGAACAGTTACAGCAACAATTATCAGCTTTTGTTGCTCATCAAGAAGACCCTAACGTGATCAGTGCAAAAATAGAGTCACGAAAAACTGCCAAGGTTGCCTTCTTGTTTACCGGACAGGGATCGCAATATCTGAATATGGGTCGCCAACTCTATGAAACTCAACCAACATTCCGAGACAATCTAGATCGCTGTGATGAAATTCTGCAACCTTATTTAGAGAAACCTTTACTCGAAGTTCTTTATAGTCAAACAGAAGATAATTCACTGATTAATTTAACAGCTTATACTCAGCCAGCTTTATTTTCCCTTGAATATGCCTTGGCCAAACTTTGGAAATCCTGGGGGATAGAACCGGCCGTGGTCATGGGTCATAGTGTAGGGGAATATGTTGCTGCTTGTCTGGCTGGTGTATTTAGTCTTGAGGATGCGCTGAAACTTATTGCTCATCGAGGACGCTTAATACAAGGTTTACCTCAAGATGGGGCGATGTTGGCTGTTTTAGCCGATGAAACTAGGGTTCAATCTGTCATTGAATCCTATGGTCAACAAGTGGTGATTGCTGCTTACAATGGCCCACAAAGCATCGTGATTTCGGGTTTATCTGAATCCATCACTGAAGCACAAAAAAGGTTTGAAACCCAAGGCATTAAAACAAAACTCTTAGAAGTTTCCCATGCTTTTCATTCTCCAGCCATGGAACCAATGATAGAAGAATTTCGCCAAATTGCTGAAGAAGTTACCTATCATCAACCCCAAATTAGTATCATTTCCAATGTAACGGGACAAATTGCCAGTTCAGACATATCTACGCCTGGATATTGGTGTCGTCATGTTCTGCAACCCGTCAGATTTGCCAAAGGGATGGAAACTTTGGCAGAAGACAACTATCAACTATATTTAGAAATTGGGCCGAAACCGATTTTGTTAGGCATGGGTCGCCACTGCGTACTAGAACAAGGACAATCATGGCTTCCCAGTTTACGTCCGGAACAAGAAGACTGGCAACAAATATTAAGTAGTTTGGGAGATCTCTATGTTCAAGGAGTGACGATTAATTGGTCTGGCTTTGATCAAGACTATTGCCGTCGTCGTGTTTCTTTGCCTACCTATCCGTTCCAGCGACAACGATATTGGCTAGCCAATGATTCTTCTGACCATTCAGTTTCAGCAAGGGACTTAGTTCATCAACTATTAGTGCAGCAGTTAAAATCGGCTGGCAACTTTTCTGATGAAGAGATAAGATTACTACCAAAATTTGTTGATGCTTTACTCAGTCAAGCCAACCAACCTCAACAAGCCTCTGACATTATCAATCAAACGCAAGAGTTATCTAATCCACCTCTCCCATTTCCAATCTCACCACAAACGACTATTCAATCAAATCCATCTATCAGCAAAAGTCAATTACTTAAAACTGATCCTCAAGAATCTCAACAACTTCTCAAATCTTATCTCGGTAAACTATTAGGAAGAGTCACCAAAATTTCTCCAACTCAATTGGACTGGCAACAACCTCTGTCTACATTAGGAATTGACTCCTTGATGGCGACTGAAATTAGAAGAGATATAGAAACGACTCTAGAAATAGCGGTTCCTGTAGAATATTTTGCAGCACTCACCATTGAACAGTTTTTTGAGCAGGTGCTTCATCTGATTAATGGTCAATCTTCTGACGAGGACTCTGAATCTAAATTAAACACAGAAGAGCAAACACAACAAGATTTATGGTTTCCTTTGTTGGATAAACACTGCCAACCTCGTTTACGTCTTTTCTGTTTTCCTTACGCTGGGGGTGGTGCGTCAATTTTTCAATCTTGGTCACAATTCTTCTCACCTGATATCGAGATTTGTCCCATTCAGTTACCTGGTCGAGAAAATCGCTCTCAAGAACCCCTTCTTACCCGACTTAAACCCCTGATAGAAACCTTGACTTGTGTCATTCAGCCCTATCTTGATTGCCCTTTTGCCTTTTTCGGTCATAGTATGGGGGCTTTACTAAGCTTTGAATTAGCCCGTGAACTACGGCGACAAAATAAGCCTAGTCCGGTTTGTCTATTTGTTTCGAGTAGTCGCGCGCCTCAAATTCCTGATTTTGATCTGCCGCTACACACTTTAGAAGATGCTAAGTTTCAAGATGCGCTCCAAAAATTCCAAGGAATTACGGAAGAAACCTGGCAACATCCTCAATTTAAACAGCAATTTCTGCCAATCTTACGAGCCGACTTTGCCATCTTAGAAACCTATTTATACGCGTCTGGTAATCCTCTCGATTGTCCCATTTATGCTTTTGGAGGGCGAGAAGATCAAAAGATAAGTCAACAGCACATGGATAGTTGGCGACAGCAAACTAATCAAGGGTTTATGCTCAAGTTGTTTTCAGGTGGACACTTCTTCTTTCAGCAAGAACAATCAGCCATGTTGCAAGTTGTTGCCAAAATAATTTCTGAATCTTGAGATTCTAAGCCAAATTAGGGAATACTTTATACTATGTTGAATCCTTTTAAGCTGTCCCCAGATCATTACTGCACCCACTAACACGATTAGGGAATTTCTAAGACCATGACTTTTATCGTTAATACTGCTGTTGGCTTTCCTGCTCATTATTATCCCCAGGAAGTGCTAGCCAATGCACTACAAAAATACTTGCTGGTGATGGAGTTGGATTTTGATTTAGAGACCATTAATCGTTTCTTCACTAATGTTTTGATTAAAGGGCGATACTTTATGTTGCCCCTTGATTCTTTCTATGATCCCCCTGGAATTGAAGATAATATCAACGCCACCATTAAAGCAACCGTTGACCTGGTTGAAGAAACGGTTTGGAAATTACTCAAAAAAACAGCCCTTGAACCGACGGATATCTCTCAACTAACGGCGACTTCTCTTATTCCGGCGGTTCCTGGTATCGATGTCCGACTGATGAACCGTATTCCTTTTTCTCGCAACGTTAAAAGAATGCCTCTTGGTGGGGTTGGTTGTATGGGGGGAGCATTTGGAATAGCTCGCGTCGCTGATTATTTAAAGGCATATCCAAGAGAATCTGCTATTCTCGTCGCCGCGGAACCTTCTTCATCTCTATGGCAAGGATCTTTACAACGAGATTTAGCGGCGATGATTCGTCGTCTACCTGACGATCCTGCTCAATACAGCAACATTATCATGACGATTGTCACGGCTGCCTTATTTGGGGATGGTTCAGCAGCCGTTTTAATGGTGGGTGATGAACATCCTTTAGCACAAGCAGGGTGTCCCAAAGTGATTGATAGTCGCTCGATGGTTTTGCCTGATACAGTTCACTTAATGGGTATGGATGTAGTTGATACCGGAACTCGTAATATTCTCCGACCTGAAGTATCTGATCATGTCAAAATAGGACTGAGACAAGCCATTGATCCCCTCTTAGAAACCCATAATCTCTGTGTTGATGACATTTCCCGTTGGCTGGTTCATCCAGGGGGCCCGAAAATTCTTAATGCGATCGAAAATGAGTATCACCTTGATGAACAAGTATTACATCTTAGTCGTGAAGTCTTAACAGAAGTCGGTAACCTTTCGTCTCCGACTGTTCTCTATATCCTCGATAAAACTTTAGCTGGAGAGCAACCCCCATCAGGTTCCTATGGTTTGATGATTGCTATGGGGCCGGGTTTTGCTCAAGAAGTGATTCTCCTGCAATGGTAAAAGTTCCTAATGGGTTTCGGATTTCCACAGGTAAGAAAAGTAAAGTAGATAATCTATCTTTTTGCTAGTTTTTTGACAATTTATAGGCATTATAGCCTTGTAAACCTCTTGTTAATCTGAGTTCGACGTAAGAGAATTTATGGACAACTCACAACCACAAAGGAATCTCAAACCCTTATTATCTCCTTAAAGAAATAATAACTCCGACCTCCTAACTCCTAACACCGAACTCACGGTGGATCACCTTAAAATCGTTCATCTATTAAACAATGAATGCTACTTCTCCTACTCAAGCAATAAACTTTCAGAACGCGGCTCGTTTGTTGTTAAAGTATTTAGCTTTTCCCTTTCTATTGGCCTTCAATATCCTGCTCATTTTGCCTTATTTGTTACTGATACCTTTACTCGGTGTCTGTTTATTCTTTGGTAAAGGGTTAAGCTTACTGTCTCAATTTCCTGGTATTAACTGGTTAGTTCAAAAATTTAATGCGTTTTGTCTGTTCTTAACTCGCAAATTGATGAAAGATGAACGAGATGTTCCTTTTATCAAAATGATGTTTGTTACCCCCTTACTAATTAGTGCATTCATCTGGCAATTAGTATCACCTCAATTTAATTGGGGACTGGTGCTTCTTTACTATTTTTGTCTTTTTGGGCCAAACAAATTTCAGTTTTATTTTCGAGTCTTTGTCTGTAAGCATATTGAATGTCATCGACTTCGAGGGTTTTATCATAAAAAATATTCCTTTCTTGATCGATATTTTGAATGGTTTCTTGGTATTTTTTATGGCAATATTCCTGAATTAGATAGATGCGGTCATGTTGGTATTCATCATCTTGAAAACAATGATTATTCTGACAATCAATCTCCTATTAGGTGGGATCGCAGTAATCTATTTCACTTCTTCCAATATGTTTTGTCTGGAGCTTACTGGCACAATAGCGGTATAGGAGTATTAGTCTATTTTTACCGAAATAAACGGTGGAAGCTTTTTTACAAAATGGCTATAGGA
>JBCDDV010000109.1:0-7259 GCA_039180145.1 Cyanobacteria bacterium P01_G01_bin.49
ATATATTACTTGTCATTATGAAAACTAACATTGACCTCGATGAGCAACTCGTCAAACAAGGTTTTGCTATCACAGGATTAAGAACTAAAAAAGAATTAGTGAATTTTGCTTTAGCAGAATTGGTCAAAAGAAACATCCAAAACGACCTTCTAGAACTAGCAGGAGAAATTGAATTTGTAGACGGTTTTAGTACCGATATTGTGAGAAAAAATCGCTATGTTGTTGATTGATATGTCGATTTGGATTGAAGTCCTTCGTGATAAGTCCAAGGTCAAAGCAACAAAGCTAAAAATGATAATTGCTCGAAGAAACCTAAACAGCCGTGAGCGAGAGTTAGCCAGTCCGTTCTTACGTTCGGATAATCTTGGAGGAAACCTCCAAGTTCCGAACGCGCTTTTAACGGCTGGCGGTGGAACGAACGGGGACGGCGGTCACAAGGTGCGGAATTCGATTCCGCACACGCCACCTTATTTTAATCCCCCGTATCATTTACCTTTTTGATTTTCAATATATTTTTTAATTGTCTCAGTAGAAGCTGCGCCAGTAGTGGCGCAAAAATAACTTGGTGTCCACAAAGTAGGAAGTTTCAACAATTCAGGGAATTCTTTTCTCAAATAATGAGATAATCGCCCCTTAATTCTTTTAATTACACACTACTATATCAACAGGAGGTAGAATCATGTATGGATGTCAACAAAATCTTATTCATGCTAATGACGACACAAAAGCTATTTTAGAATTTATTTGTTCTGAAGCAAATAAATTAGCCAATTGTGGAATTTATTATTGTCGTCAGATGTTTTTTAAAGATCATCATTATGTAAGCAAATATGAGCTTGACTCAGTTCTTAAAAATAATCCTCACTTTAAAGCAATGAGGTCTGCTTGCGCTCAACAGGTATTGCATGATGTTGTTGAGTCTTTTGTGTCTTATAGAAAGTTGTCTAAATTATGGAGAAATGGACAATTAGATAACAAGCCACGTTTACCAAAGTACCGTAAAAAAGGAGGAATAGCGGTTGTAAGCTGTCCTGCTAGATGGATTAAGCTAATAGATGGAATGCTTAAGATTCCACTAGGAAAGCAAGTTAAGGCGTGGTTTGGTATTGACCATTTTTTATTACCAATGCCATCTAATTTAGACTTTAAATCTATTAAAGAATTTCGGATTGTCCCTAGAAATCAATGTTTTTACCTTGAGTGTGTTTACAAGCAAGATAAAATTAAGCAAGTTACTCCAAATCTTAACGTATTAGGAATAGATCACGGTCTTGATAACTGGTTAACCTGCGTTTCTAATATAGGCAAATCATTTATTGTTGATGGGAAGAAAGTTAAATCTCAAAATCAATGGTATAATAAGCGCGTTGCTCAAATCAAAAAAGGTAAGGCGCAAGATTACTGGGATGAGGAGTTAGCTAGTTTAACTGAAAAACGCAACCGTCAAATGAGAGATAATGTTAATAAAGCTGTTCGATTTGTTATTAATTGGTGTCTTAATAACAACGTTTCTATCATCGTCTTTGGTTGGAATCAACGTCAAAAAGACTCTATTAACATTGGCAAAAAGAATAATCAAGAATTTGTTCAAATTCCTACAGCAAAGCTTAAAAATCGTATTAGTCAGTTAGCTGAGCAATACGGGATTAAGTTTGTTGAGACTGAAGAAAGTTACACCTCAAAAGCTTCTTTTTTAGATAATGATTTGCTACCTATTGTTGGTGAGAAACTCGACGGGTGGCAACCATCAGGAAAAAGAGTCAAAAGAGGTTTGTATAAAGCTTCTAATGGTCAATTAATTAATGCTGATTGCAATGGTGCAAGCAACATTATTAGAAAAGCGGTTCAGCGCGGTCTTGGGGGTTTCCCCCATGAGCGACTGAATCAAGAAGTAATCACACAGATAAAAGTGTCTTTATCTAAGGTGACTAGGGCATTGTTGAGTGTGCCACAACGATATCGATTAGATAAGTTATCTAAATCATATCGTATAAGATGTGAGAAGCGTCGATTTATCGCGCTTTGTAACAACCTTTAAGAATCCAGGGCGTTTTAACCCCTGGAGAACTCAATACTATCTCCCTATTTTTACCAAAATGGAACTTTTACAAGGATGTAAAGATGAGATTGAATGGGCAAAAATGAGTTCTTATTTAGCCGTTCAAAATTATCTTGAACCTGATTATCGTTCGATTTGGGAGAACTGTGCCAGACTGTATTTTGAACTTCGCCGTCAAGGGATTACTATTCGTAGCAATATTGACTGTGGAATCTCTATTCTGGCGATAGACAATAATTTAACGCTGTACCATTGTGACCGAGACTTCGAGGCGATCGCTAAACATACAGTTCTTAAACAAAAGAAACTGAATCTTAGAACTGATATTAAATCGTAGGTTGGGTTGAGGGGACGAAACCTCTATAATTTCTATTTCCTAGAACCCTCTGCGGTTTAATCACAACACACCCAACCAACCAAACCCATGAAATTCAACTATACCTACACCAACAACACCACCGTCCAACAAACAGCCAACAACACCCAGATTTCCTTCTCTCCAGACATCCAACGCCAACCCACCTACTTCATCGGACAACTCCAACAAAATATACCTTTCCGCGAAGCCATCAGTGCCTTACATCACGTCGTTATCTCCGATCTTCGCTTCAAACCCAAAGACAAAGAAGCCTATAAACAATGGCGCGCCCAACAAGACGACCTCGACTGGCAATTAGTCGCCGCCCAACGCCAAGAAGTTGCTGACAAAATCAAACCCCTACAAGAAGAACTCACCTTACTACAGCGCAACAGCTACGAACGCCGAAGACCCTTTTACGCAGCCCAACAAAAATATTTTAACTACCTCTATCAAAAAGAATACGATCTGTGGTATGTTCTTGATCCAGTCATCACCGTTCATCCTGACGAAGTATTCTTTGAATGCTTCAGCCAAGACGAATCAACCTACGGAAGACTCGGCGCAAGTTACGAAGTCTTCAAAAACATTAACGAATTCGCCTGCGGTACAACTAATATCGATTACTCCGCCGCCCTCTACAACGAATTCCAAAAAGTTCGCAGCTATAAAACCACCGAATTCAAAATCGATCCTTCTGGATTTGAAGTCGAAACCAGTCACGAAGCATCTTTTAAAGAAGTCAAAATCGATCTCCCCGATAGCTGGGTCAGAGGCTTCCTTCAGGTAAGTTCCGCCATGTCCTTACCGACTACCCAGTTTGACTTACACCCAATGGATATTTACAATATCTGCTTCATATTGCGTCGTAACAAAGAGAAAAAAGGCCCTCGCGGGATGCGCTACCATTTAACCCCTGGTCAACCCGTCAAAGTGGTTTTTGAACCCTGGAATATCGAACTAATCTGTGGGCGATCGCCGTATATGGGAACAGAAGAACAAGAAATTCGGGTTTGGGGTCGTCGTCGCATCCATATCTTAGAACGGTTAATCCCCATTGCTAAAAAGTTTACTGTTCACCTGTTAGGGACGGGAATGCCTTCATTTTATCTTGCCGATCTCGGCGATATGTCTTTTACCCTTGGTTTATCAGGATGGACAGCAAATGACTGGTCAAACTCAGGAAACTTCGATCTGATGGCACCCCGTACCGAAATTGATCGCTGGACAAAACAATATATTTTTAATTCTCTCAAAGAAAATTGGGCAGAAAACCCTTACGATTTAGCAAAACGCATTAACATGAATCCCGCCGTCATTCTTGGCGCATTAGGAGCTTATACTCAAGCAGGACGAGCGATTTATGATCTCAACAAACAAGTTTATCGCATTCGAGAACTCAGCCGTGAACCCCTACCAATGGATAAACTGCGCTTTGCTAACGAAAGAGAAGCCAAAGCCACTCGCTTTCTTGCTAACAACGAAGTTGTTGTATCTTCTGTGACTGAAGACGACACAGGCGCATATACCCTACAAGGAGAAGTCAGCGATAGAGATAAACTTTATAATCCTTACCTAGCAGTAGATGCTGACCAACGCATAATTAACGCCCAATGTACCTGTAATTGGCACAAACAAAACAAACTCTATAAAGGGCCTTGTGAACATATTCTCGCCTTGAGAATGGCACATACAAGGCGTTATTAATTGGTCTTGATATTTTAATAAACGGTATGATAAGTTTGTTAAACATTTTAGAGCGATCCCCATAAAAATCTTGCAATTTGGGTGGTGTATCGCCATCCTTGTGATTAGTTCAAACAAGCATCACTAATCGATTCTCCACTTAACGAAGCCAGCAGGGTATCACTGTTTGGCTTCTGAAGAAGAGTTAGACCCTACTTTTAGAACGGGGGGGCTGTCTTCGCTGAGTTGAATCGTTTAGTCCTTTGTGTTTTCCGAAGATTATGGCGATCGCTTTTTACTGTTTTAAATTATAGAGTTGATAAAAGCTTGACCGTTTTTCATAACCAAATACAATAATAGAAACACGCTTATTCGTTAGGAAAGACAACCTTGCAATTTGGGTGGTGTATCGCCATCCTTGCCGTTAGTTTAGACAAGCATCACTAACCTACTCTTGACTGTGCGTTTATACGGTACTAGGGGGTTTCCCTGTGGGACTTCTGTAAAGTGTAATAACCCCCTAGTACCGTCACCGCTTGAGTTGAGTAGTTTAGTCCTGGGAGGCTTACGAAGGAGAAACCTAAATGAATAGGCGTGTTTTTCTCATAGACATCTTCAACAAAAGAAGTTCAAGCTATCCATGTCTCAACAACCTCGTACTCGTCAAGAACTTTACAATCTCGTTAGTCAGAGAGGAAAGGATGAGTTTATCTTAGAAGAAATGATTCGCCTGGGGTTTTGGCCGGAACAAGGAGAATTACCCCAAGATCTAGCCGATGATATTCGGCAGATGGGAGAGATTAGACGAGAGTTAAACGAACTACGTCAAGAAAGCAGACGGTTGCAAAATGAGAAGATTCTTCGCCAGCGATTACTCAAAGAAAGATTAGCAGAATCTCGTCGTAAACAGCAAGAAAATAAAGAGAGAAGAGAAAAAGAAAGAATTGCCAAAGCCAAAGCTTGGGAAAGACGCAAACAAACAGAAATTATCTATCTTGGGGAAGACGTTTCTGGTGGATTAAACCATACTGATTGTAATGAAGCAAGGTTGCGTTCTCATAACCTACCCATCCTTGGTGATGCCCAACAAATTGCCCATGCGATGGATATTACAGTAGGACAATTGCGCTTTCTCGCTTTTAATCGTAAAACCGCTACAGTATCTCACTATATTCGCTTTAAAATTCCCAAAAAGACTGGTGGAGAACGATTAATTTCTGCACCTATGCCAAGATTGAAACAAGTACAGTATTGGATCTTAGAAAATATTTTAGATAAACTCCCCATTCATGATGCCGTTCATGGGTTTAGGCGCGATCGCTCAATTGTCACCAATGCCCAACCCCATGTTGGTGCAAATATAATTATTAATTTCGATCTTCAAGACTTTTTTCCTTCAATATCCTATAAACGAGTAAAAGGATTATTTCGTTCTTTCGGGTATTCAGATATGGCTGCAACTATCTTCGGTTTACTGTGTACTGAAGCAGAATTAGAAGAAGTCGCGTTGGATGGGAAAACTTACTATGTCGCTTTAGGAGAACGACATTTACCCCAAGGATCGCCAGCATCTCCAGCAATAACTAACCTAATGTGTCGTCGTTTAGATAAGCGTTTGACTCAGATGGTACAACAATGGCAATTTATTTATACGCGCTATGCAGACGATCTTACGTTCTCTACGACTGCGGAAAATCCTCGTATTTGTAATATTCTCAAAAATACCAATTCCATCGTACAACATGAAGGTTTTCAAATTAATCAGAAAAAAACTAGAATTTTACGCAAAAGTCGGCAGCAAGAAGTTACAGGTATCGTTGTTAATGACAAACTTAATATTGACCGCAAAACCCTGAGACGATTTCGTGCAACCCTCCATCAAATAGAAATTAATGGTCTCAATAATGTCACTTGGGGAAACAGTAAAGATGTTATGGCTTCTATTCAAGGTTTTGCCAACTTTGTTGCTATGGTTAATCCCGAAAAAGGGGCAAAATTTATCGCTCAAATTCAACGTATCACTCAAAACTATAGTCTGTAATCGTTCACACTCCCCCTGAAAAGACGAGAGATCATCGGTTAAGCTAGGAGCTGTGACCGACTGGATAAAAAATTAACTAATTAGGATTTACAATGCTTTTATTAAGGGCTTTTTGCTTACTAATTCTGATACAAAAAAAATAGAGAGAATACCGTTGAGTATTCTCTCCTCATCTGTCAATATTACTGATGGTGGTTCCATTGGAAACTTTTCTGAGTTATGGTTGGGCAGTTACCAATAGGTTTTGGGTCAAAAATAAGGTTTTTTGTCGACTGTTTCCTCTAGAAGGAACTAGGACGATAGCCATTATTATTGTTTTGATAAACATTTTGATAACGGCTATAAGAAGCTACTCTAAAGTTTGATTGTAACGTTAGGGTAAGATCTCGATTAGGGTCAATAGAAATTACTGTCGCTTCTCCACCACCAATGATTCCTGCCTCTGGTAAACCCCAGCCAGCGAGAGTTCCAATGGCTGCACCGCCTAACACTTCTAAAGCATCGATAGTGCGATCGCCTGTTACTCCTGCAATAATAGCAGCAGCACCAGCCCCTGCAACCGTTCCCCCTAAAATTTCGCCAATGCCTGCCCCTTCTCTGATGGTTTCAGTTCGAGTGACAACGGAAGAGTCGGCATAAAAAGGATACTCTTGACCATCGATCATGATTTGACGGGCGACAAATTGAGATCCTCCATTAGCAGGACGAATTTCTCCGGTAACTTCGCTGCCTGCGGGAACCAAAATATTACGATTACGATCTCGGATAGTCGCGGCGGTTTTGAGGGTGACGGGGACAGTTTCTTCTGGGGCAACTACAATTCTTTCGCCTTCATCAAATTGCATTGGAATACGAGTTCCGGCTGGAATGGTAGCAGTTCCGTTAGTATAGTTTGTGTAGTTTGTCGGGGTTGTGGTTGTCCCTCTAGTCCCTGAAGGTAATAATTGTGCTGTGGCTGGTTTGATGGGATAAATTGGTGCAATTGTAGTGATTCCCATTAAAAGTGCGATCGCAGCACGAGTTGCTGATTTACTATAGTTGATGTTAGACATAATGTGCCTCCTTGTGCCTTACCCAGATAGTTGGGTATTGATTGACGCTTAACTTAAGCTTAC
>JBCDDV010000110.1:0-7247 GCA_039180145.1 Cyanobacteria bacterium P01_G01_bin.49
AATTGAAGTTCATGAGCTAGGTTAGCTATCACCCGAAGAATCGCTGCATTTTTTTGATTTTCGGCTAAACTACTGACAAAAAAGCGATCAACTTTTAGGTGATTTAAGGGAAAACGATGTAGATAACTTAGTGAAGAGTAACCTGTCCCAAAATCATCGAGACAGATTTGAATTTTTTGACTTTGCAGTTGCGATAAAATTTCTAATACGGTTGCTGAATTTTTAATAAAAATATTTTCAGTAATCTATAATTTTAAATATTGTCCTTCTAATCCTGTTTCTTTGAGAATATCGTTAATCTGTTGACTTAAATTCCGTTGAGAAAACTGTTTCGGAGAAAGATTAACACTAATAAATTTTGGAGCGAAACCTTTAAATTGTTGTTGCCATTGACAAAATTGCTGACAAGCAGTCCTAAGAACCCATTGATCTAGAACAATAATTAGGCCTGTTTCTTCGGCCAAGGGAATAAAATCATTAGGAGAGATTAAAGGTTTTCCCTGGGGTTGCCAGCGCACTAAGGCTTCAGCCCCGACAATTGTTTGGTTTTGCAAAGAAAAAATAGGCTGATAATAGACAACCAATTCCTGACGTTGCATTGCTTGTCGTAACTCACTATCCAAGTGCAGTTCTTTGAGGGCGCAGAGGTACATGTTCGGCGCAAACTCTTCGTAACAAGCCTTTCCACTAGCTTTTGCCCGATACATGGCAATATCGGCATCCCGTAGCATTTGTTCAGGTTGGTCATAATAGGGAGAACTTAAGGCAATGCCAACGCTAGCAGAGATAAAAATTTCTTGATTACCGAGAATAAAAGGAGCCGTTAGAACTTTGTGAATGCATTGAGCAATCATCACGGCCTCTTTTTTTTCGCGAATATTTCTCAATAAAAAAACAAATTCATCTCCCCCAAAACGGGCTAAAAGATCGCCACCACGGCGACATTGTTCTAAGCGTTCGGCAATTTCTTTGAGAAGTTCGTCACCGATCAGGTGTCCGAGGCCATCATTGACGACTTTGAAGCGATCTAAGTCTAAGAATAAGATGGCAAAGAGGTCTTCTTTTTCTTGTTGTGTCTCCTCAATAATCTGCTTTAATTGCTTTAAGATGGTCGTCCGATTAGCAAGACCCGTTAACTGGTCATAATGGGCATCATGTTGGAGTTTTTCTGAAGCTTGATAACGTTCTGTAATATCGTGACAGTTCACAACTAATCCAGCAACAGCCGGATCGTCTTGAAGATTTGTGGCGATCGCTTCTAAAACAACCCAAGTATTCTGATGAGTGAGAATGCAAAAATCCTTCAGAGATTGGGAAATTCTAGTAGTCTCTTTAACCTGCTGCAAAAATTCAATGATGCGAGATTTGTCTTCAGGGTAAATAAAGTCAAAAAAGCTTTTGCCAATGAGGGTTGTGGGATCGTATCCTAAAATCCGCTTAACCGAGGGACTAACATAAGTGAAATGATTGTCTTCATCAAGAATCAGATTAATATCTGTGGCGTTTTCAATTAAAGCGCGAAACCTCTGTTCATTGTGTTTGAGGGTTGTTTCTACTCGTTTTCGTTCTGCTATTTCCCGTTGTTGTGCGTGGCGTAACTCGAATTCTTTGAGGGCTTTGGCGAGGATTATCGGCAGACGAAATAAGCGGGTTTTGACGAGATAGTCAGTAATTCCGGCTTTGATACATTCAACTGCTGATTCTTCTCCCAAATTTCCGGTAATTAAAATAAAAGGAATCTGTTGTTTTGATTGTCTTAATACTTTTAAGGCCTGTAGTCCATCAAATCCTGGAAGACGATAATCCGAGAGAACGGCTGAATAGGTTCGAGTTTCTAGAAGTTCTTGGTAACTAGCGACGGTCTCAGCGATATCGTAGGTGAAATTGAAATCAGCATTCGATAAGGCGAGGACAATTAACTCAGCATCCTCAGCAACATCTTCAACAATTAATAGATGTAAAGGCGTATCAATCTGAGCCGATGGGAACGTTAAATGAAAAGTATCCTGAGACATAAACCTCTATGTAGCTATCTTTGGGCAGATAAAGATGGTGGCTCATTTAATGTCATCCAATAAAAACCAACTTGTCTAACAACCTCAAAAAATAGCTGGAAATCAAACGGTTTCACAATATAACTATTGACACCTAAATTGTAACAAGTCTCTATGTCCCTGTCTTCAGCCGAAGAGGTCATTACCACAACCACCAATTTTCGCGTATTGGGGTTACGACGAATCGCTTCTAACACTTGAATGCCATTAACTTTCGGTAATTTTAAGTCTAGCAGGACTAATCTAGGTAAGGGTTGACTTCTTGGATTCTCTGCTGTACCAAATAGATATTCTAGAGCTTGTTCTCCATCTTCTGCAATATCTATTTGATTAGCAAAATTATTGTTGGCTAAGGCTAATTGAATTAGTTCAACATCATTCGGATCATCTTCTACTATTAACATTCGTAGGGGGGTTCCAATTATCATTTGATTTTATCTCAAAACTTTTAATTCATATTTAATTGATTTAAACCCCTTTAGCAGTGATGAATATCACTAAGTGACTATAATTTTAATAAGGCGAGTATTTATTGACTGAATATACTTTTCAGTCTGCCCACAATGATAAATTTATTTCATTTTTTTGCCCAACAAATATTAGTTAGCCAGTCATTTAATTGGAATGACTGGTATCGTCAACAGAGTTTTTACTGGATAGTAATTGGAATACTAATTAATGTATTCGCAATTTTTCTAGGAGCAAGGATCGCAAGCCAATATATTCGTGATCTCAAACAGGCAAAAGAAGCATTACAGACTAGTGAAGAACAATTTCGTCAATTAGTTGACAATATTCAAGAAGTTTTTTGGATAACGGACATTTCCACTGTCGAACCAATGACGCATCAAATCCACTATCTTAGTCCTGCCTACAAAAAAGTTTGGGGACGCAACCCTGAAGAATTGTACGAAAATCCTCTGCAATGGTTAGAAGCGATTCATCCTGACGATCGCAAGGGAGTCAAAAAAGAGTTGTGTCAAAAAGCCTGTACAGAAAATGTTGAATATGAATATCGTATTATTCGCCCTGATGGAACGATACGTTGGATTAGGGATCGGGGGTTTCCCTTAAAAAAACAATCAGGGCAATTCCGTCGTCTTGTCGGTTTAGCAGAAGATATCACCCAACAAAAACAAACTGAAGAGGAAATCCGACGCTTAAATAAAGCCTTAGAAAGTCAAAATCATCAACTAGAAGAACAAGTCGCCCAAAGCACCGCAGAATTAGAAATGTTATTTAATATGCTTCCTGACTTTGTTTTTGTGTTAGAAAATCCTCAGATGAGAATCTCTTTTTGTAATCAAGTGTTTGCTAAAGGGATTGGTTTAGGCGATCGCGCTAACGTTGAAGGAAAGACTATTTTTGACTGTTTTCCGGCTGAAGACGCTAACTATTTCGCCCAACAAAACCAACAGGTATTTGACACAGGAGAAACGCTTCATGTTGAAGAAACACTTACTTTACCCGATGGTGAACGCCATTTCGATACCTATAAAGTCTCTCTCAAAAATTCCCAAGGAGAAGTTTACGCGCTTTTAGGGACTTCCCGTGACATTACTGAGTTAATTCAGACGAAACGGATTTTGATGGAACGTACCAGGCAATTAGAAGCCACTAATCAGGAACTAGACTCGTTTTGTTATTCAGTTTCCCACGATTTAAGGGCCCCTGTCAGGCATATTAGCGGATTTGTCAACGCTTTGAGAAAGCAGTTAAGTAAGAGTGATGTACTCACAGATCCCAAGGTTAGTCATTATTTAGACGTTATCGAAAATAGTGGTCAAAAAATGGGGGCATTAATTGATGGGTTACTAACTTTATCGCGGGTTGATCGCAGAGAGTTGATCTTTCGTTGTGTTCAGTTAAATCCTCTGGTAGCAACGGCAATTAATCTAGTCTCTTCAACTGATGATAACCCTGAACAAATTAAATTCGAGATCGGCGATTTACCAACAGTTCAAGGAGATCCTGCTTTGCTACAGCAGGTATTTGTTAACCTACTCAATAATGCAATTAAGTTTAGTCGAGGCAGGGGTCAGATTCTGATTCAAATCGGCGTTTTAGAGGATGGGACGCTGTTTGTTTCTGACAATGGCGTGGGGTTTGATATGAAATATGCAGAGCAAATTTTCGAGGTGTTTCAACGATTACACTCGAAAGCAGTTTTTGAAGGCACTGGTATTGGTTTATCGATTGTTCAACGAATTATTCATCGTCATGGTGGACGAATTTGGGTAGAAAGTGCGGTAGATCAAGGAACAACCTTTTATTTCAATCTGCAATGAAATCACAAAACGACCTGTTGCAAATGACTACGAGGGTTGTCAGTGCGACTTTCCCGAATTTTCTGATAATATTCTCGTTCAGTCGTACTAAGATTTTTTGGCGTATCAATGACAATTTTGACGAATTGATCCCCTCGTCCATCTTTGGGATACTTCCATCCTTTGCCGCGAAGACGTAAAGATTGGCCAGAACGGATACCGGGGGGAACTTTAACCGTTACACTTCCGTCAGGCGTAGGAACCTCAATAGAAACCCCTAAAACAGCTTCATCAGGGGTGATAGGAACTTCACAGATTAGGTTATCATCTTCAAATTTGAAAAAGGAATGGGGTTCGAGTTCGATATTAAGGTATAAGTCTCCTCTATCTTGACTGTAGGGACTAGCCATTCCTTTCCCTTTTAGCCGCACTCTACTTCCCGTTTTGGCCCCCGCAGGAATTCGCACATCAATCAGTTCATTACCTAGACTCAGGCGTTTTTGCACCCCACGAAAAGCTTCTGAGAAGGTAAGGCGAAGGGTAGCTTCTCTGTTAGCAGCAGAAGATTGTGTATTTGGATCAAATCCAAAGCCGCTCCCATAGTTACTGTAACCAGTAGAGCCTCCTGTAGTGGTGCGATAGTTATAAGTTCCAGTTTTTGCCCCACCTGGAGTGTTAAAACGACCTAATAATTCATTAATAAACTCTTCAAAGTTTCCATACTGGCTAAAGTCAAAGCCTCCCATATCGACACCAGCACTTCCTTGTGGCCATCCACTTTGGCCGGCTTGTTTCCAATATTGACCGAATTGATCGTATTTCTTGCGTTTTTCGACATCGGATAACACTTCATAAGCTTCACTAATTTCCTTGAAGCGTTCTTCTGCCTGTTTGTCATCGGGGTTTCTGTCAGGATGATATTTAACAGCAAGTTTGCGGAAAGCCTTTTTAATTTCCTCCGCGCTGGCGTTTTTATTTACTCCTAATATGGCATAAAAATCCTTATAGTCAGTGGCAGCCATCTACAGAAATCTCCTTCTTATTCGTCAATAGGGTTAAGGGGTTGGTTAATGATGAGCTTTAAGGTTATTTTACGTTAAGTATTCTCTCTATTCTAGGTTATCAAGCTTGTCAATTTGATTACATTCGGTTTTTACTGAATCAAGAGTGTTGTTTTTGGGGTAAGGAGTATAAAATAAACGCTTCTTATCTTATTGTTTGGACTCACCAAAAATAGCCGAATAATCGACATTAATTGAATCGCTTGTTATCAACTTTGATCTTGTCTAATATTTTTTCAATTGTAGGAAGATTTAGCAGTAACTTTTTAAACTTGTTTAAGTTAATCTTTGATTATTTTTCTGATGGAGATTTGTCCTAATAGAATTAAGCAGGCTAATTATTGACACAGAATAAAGGTCTTAGACACTTCGAGTTGATTTTAGCTTTACTCTATGGCGATCGCCACAGGAAAATCCAATTCCTTCAAAAGCCCACTCTAAGGATTTTTTGTCCTATATTAGTGCTGATCGCTTTTTAGTTCCCATGAACTCCTGGCAACTTTTTGTTATTGGTAATTCGTCTTTTATCTTTACATAAGATGAGATAATGTTACAAATCTTTATTAAAAACCTGTTATCCTGTAAACTACTCAAAGATCAACAATAATGTCGATAAAGGAGCAAGAAACAGCCATGCAGTCGGCCCAGACGCTGCAAACAGTCCCCAAAGAGTTTCTCAAAACCCCAGGTGGTTTTAACCCCAATGTAGTGATGTTTTTTATTGCCTTATCTCTCATTGGTTTATCAATTTGCGGTTATTGGCTATGGGGATGGCCAAGTTGGATTTGTTTTACGTCTAATGTTCTTGCCCTTCATCTGTCGGGTACAGTGATTCATGATGCTTCTCATAACGCTGCTCATCGTAATCGAGTGATGAATGCAATTTTGGGCCATGGTAGTGCGCTAATGTTAGGGTTTGCCTTTCCTGTCTTTACACGGGTACATTTACAACATCATGCTCATGTCAATGACCCTGATAATGATCCCGATCATTTTGTTTCAACAGGTGGCCCCTTATGGTTAATTGCTGCTCGTTTTTTCTATCATGAAATTTTCTTTTTTAAGCGTCGTTTATGGAAAAAATATGAGTTATTAGAATGGTTTTTAAGTAGATTATTTTTGTTTGCAGTTGTATTTCTGGCCATTCATTACGAATTTATTGGCTATATTATGAATTTCTGGTTTGTTCCTGCGTTAGTCGTTGGGGTAGCATTAGGATTATTTTTTGACTATCTTCCTCATCGTCCTTTTAAAGAACGTAACCGTTGGAAAAATGCCAGGGTTTATCCGAGTGCTGTGTTAAACTTGATGATTTTTGGACAAAATTATCATTTAGTTCACCATTTATGGCCGTCAATTCCTTGGTATAAATACAAGCCTGCCTATCATGCAACCAAACCGTTATTAGATGCCAAAGGATGTGAGCAATCTTTAGGATTATTAGAAAGAAAAAACCTCTGGAACTTCCTCTATGATGTCTTTCTAGGAATCCGTTTTCATCATAAAAAATCTACATCTTGACGGAGGAATTGAGCAGATATAAGTTCAGAAGTTGCGAATATTTTTGTTTTCCTCTAAAACGTTGCCGAACTTCATTGATTAAAAAAAACTGCGTAAACTTACAATTAAAAAGAGTAGGCTGTTGTACATTTAAACTGGGTATTCTAGATTTTAGTACAAATGCTCAATTTTTTCTCACCGCTCCCATGCAATCTCAAATAGCAATTTGAATGATGAATAGCTTATGAACTATCTTGCCCATTTACTTTTGGCAGAAGATTCTCCGGAGTCTCGCTTGGGTAACTTGTTAGGAGATTTTGTTAAAGGTAAATTAGAAGGCAAAAGTTTGCCTTATACCCAGGCAA
>JBCDDV010000111.1:0-7246 GCA_039180145.1 Cyanobacteria bacterium P01_G01_bin.49
GAAATTTTTGTAACCATTTTTGGATACGATATTCGATTTTAAATTCACCCACTGCTTTTCCTTCAATATTTTGTCTTTCTTGTTTCACTAGCAGCTTATGTTCATGAGGAAAAGTGATTAACAAGTTAAAGTTTTTTGCGGCAACAGCCTCGACTTTACTGATATTTTGTTTTGGGGAATTGCAGAGATGTCGAGAGGACAAATAACCCAAAACATTATGAGAATTGAGAATCAACATAATTAAGATAAAAATTGATTAATTTGAAAATCAAGTATTTACTGACTTGTTTTTATACTTATTTAAATCTTCAGATAAATCAATAGTTATTCAGTTTTTAGGCGAAGGTATTTAAAGTAATTATGTTCAGTTTTACAGGATAGCGTTTTTTAATTTAGTTTCTATCTATTACTTTGAGGGGGGAGGTATAATTCGACTTTTGGTTAGGGCTTTATCAATACTTCGAATCACTTCAAGGTCTTCTGTTTCTGAAGTAATATTATCATGGCGTAGAAAATCAAAAGCTTCCCGAAACTGTGAGGCATCAGCTTCAATTAAAGCAGCAAAATGACAAGGAATAATCCGTTTAAATCCCCATTTTGAAACCTTATCGACCCAATTTAAAACCTCAAAAGGGCCACGAGTAAAAATTATTTCTTGTAAAATAGGCGCAACCCGTAAGTTCTGATGTTGTAATTTCTCAAAAGTCAACCGCCAACAATCATTCCATTGAAAAGGAAATAAACCGAAATAGTTCTTAGGAGAAGGATTAGGGACTTTTAACGCATTTTGAAATACTTTTCCCCATTCAACCACCTCTAAAGCACTAGGCCGAAAATACAAAGCAAATAAAACGATTCTTTGCCATCCTTGACAGCGGTTTTCGGGTGTATCTTCGATAACTTCTAAAGCATTATTGCGAGCATGAAATAGTAAAGGATAGGGATCGAGTTGTACAATGTCAGGAGGGTTTTGAGGAATGGAAACAAGAGAATCTGTCACTAATAGCGTCTGCGATCGCTTGTGATAAAAGACCACTTCTTCAAAGGAACCTAACCCTAAATCAAGGGGTCCTAATATTTCATAGTCAAATTCATCCCCAAAAGGGGTCTGATGACTATCTCTCGGAAGTTTGTGAGTTCGTTTGAAAGGCAACCCCAACCAACTTAAAGGAAGATTTACCGGAAAACTCCACTGATGGGGTGCAACAAAAACTTGGGCATCCCGAAAACATCTTGCGAAAGGGCCGACAAAAACTTTATGTTCTATTCCGGAAATGGTAGGCAAGATGATGTATCTAATATTGCCATGGTCATTAACCAACTCATTCAGCAGACGAAGACACTCTGGGGTAGGGGCAACAGGAGCATAAGCCAAAAGTCCCCCTCCGGCAAGTTTAACCACTGTCATACGAATGGGAACCACGACATAAAGGATGCCCTGTAGTTGCTCAAATGTCCAAATAGTATCTTTGACCACTTCTTTGCGAAGGGTACGTCGTCTACCATAAGGATATAAAGGAACAACGGGCCAAAATGCCCAGGATAAGTCTTGAGAACTAAGTTGCACATCACTTGTTTGCGTCTGTGTTCTCTGATCGACTCCAGCCACTAGTATTTCCTCACTACTTCCCAATACACTCATATTGAGGAAATTATAGCGGGTTTGAATGAGAGTTTCTCCCTAAGTCCGTGAAGTGTTAATGGTTCACCAACTCAGGTATTTTTGTTTCTTCTATTTCTTGGTATTCTTTTTGCTGATATTTGGCTTGTGCAATTTTTAGTTTCAAAACACTACTAAACCCAGCCATCCCTAAAACACACAAAATAATCAAAGGTTGGGGAACGGGAATGGGTAATGATGTTAGAGAATCATTAATTTGAATAACCGCTTGTGAAGATGGAAAGAAAGCATTAGCTTGCACAAATTCAGCCGCTACGGTTTTTGAATCTTCTTTTTCAGCTATTTCAGAGGATTTTGCACGATCTAAACTATAGGCTGGTTGATAACCAAGTGTTAAACAAATCGTGGTAAAAACAGCTAAAATTTCTAATTTATTTATGATTTTCATCGTTCATTAAAGTTACGGTTTGTCGAATTGTAGGCAATGGCTTTGATAACAGTCCTATTTTTTAGGAATGTTTTAGATTTTAACGGGAAAAGGGTTGACTCTCCAGTTAACTAGAGACTTTATCATAAAAAAAATGGAGAGTTAAGAAAAGTGAAAACTTCTTTACAAAAAACCTCGTCTAACTTTAACACAGATATTAGACAAAAAACCTTTCGTTTAGAAGGAATGGGATGTGCTGCTTGTGCCGTAACAATTGAAACTGCGGTTAATAAGGTTTCAGGTGTTAGAAGTTGTCAGGTAAACTTTGCTTTAGAAAGAGGCACAGTAAAGTATGATTTTGATGCAACTACCATAGAAGCAATAGAAAAAGCGATAGAGAAAGCTGGTTATAAAGCTTACCCCTTAAAAGACGATCAAGCAGAAGTACAGCAAAATATTGAGAAGCAAAAAAGGGAAGTCAGACAACAAAAATTAACTCGGAAAGTAATTTTAGGTGGACTGATTAGTTTGATTTTAATTATTGGTTCTGTTCCTATGATGACAGGTTTATCTATCCCGTTCATCCCTCACTGGTTACATAATCCTTGGTTACAGTTGATTTTGAGTCTTCCTGTTTTTATTTGGTGCGGAAAAGGATTTTATGTCGGAGCATGGAAAGCGTTAAAGCGTCGCACTTCTGATATGAACACATTAGTTGCTCTAGGGACGGGAGCAGCATTTTTGTATTCTTTGTTTGCAACCTTTGTTCCTAGTTTCTTTGTTTCTCAAGGACTCAACGCGGACGTTTATTATGAAGCTGCGGTAGTTATCATAACTTTAATTCTATTGGGAAGACTCCTAGAACACAGAGCAAGGGGAAAAACATCGGAAGCTATTCGCAAATTAATGGGATTACAAGTCAAAACCGCAAGAGTGATCCGTCAAGAATCAACCGTGGATATTCCGATTGAAGAAGTTCAAATTGGAGATATCATTTTAGTTCGTCCAGTGGAAAAAATACCAGTTGATGGTGAGATTATTGAAGGAAATTCTACCCTAGATGAATCTATGGTAACAGGAGAATCAGTTCCCGTCAAAAAAGAGTCAGGAAATGAAGTAATTGGCGCAACGCTTAATAAAACAGGAAGCTTCAAATTTAAGGCAAAACGGGTAGGCAAAGACACCGTTTTATCCCAAATTATTCAATTGGTTCAAGAGGCTCAAAATAGTAAAGCTCCTATTCAGAAAACTGCGGATCGGGTAACAGCTTGGTTTGTTCCTGTTGTGATGGTTATTGCGGTTATAACCTTTATTCTCTGGTTGATTTTTACTGGGAACGTGACCTTATCGATGATTGCAACAGTCAGTGTTTTAATTATTGCTTGTCCTTGCGCTCTTGGGTTGGCGACTCCGACTTCGATTATGGTAGGAACTGGACTAGGAGCAGAACACGGCATTTTAATTAAAGGGGCTGATAGTTTAGAATTAGCGCACAAAATTCAAGCCATTGTTTTAGATAAAACAGGAACTCTAACCCAAGGTAAACCGACAGTGACTAACTATATGACTGTTCCAGATATGAGTCATGATGATGAAGTCAATTTGTTAAAATTTGTAGCAGCAATTGAGGGAAATTCAGAGCATCCTTTAGGCGAAGCAATTGTTAATTATGGGAAGTCTCAGGAAGTTTTTTCTTTATTACCGACCGTAGAAGAATTTGAAGCGATTAGTGGTCAAGGAGTTCAAGGAAAAATAGCCGAAAAATTAGTGCAGATCGGGACACAAAAATGGATGAGCAGTTTAGGCATTAATACAGAGGCTTTGATGTCCCAAGCAAACCAATGGGAAAGTCAGGCAAAAACGACTCCTTGGGTTGCCGTTGATGGAGAAATAAAGGGCTTATTTGCCATTGCTGATGCCTTAAAACCTTCCTCTGCTGAAGCGATAAAAAGCCTCAAAAAATTGGGATTAGACGTGATCATGCTAACGGGAGATAACCAACAAACCGCCGAAGCGATCGCTCAAGAAGTTGGTATTCGTCACGTCTTTGCAGAAGTGCGTCCTCAAGAAAAATCTGATAAGATTAAGCAAATTCAGCAGTCTCAAGGTAAAGTTGTGGCGATGGTCGGAGATGGAATCAATGATGCTCCTGCTTTGGCTCAAGCAGATGTAGGTATTGCCATCGGAACAGGCACGGATGTTGCTATATCTGCCAGTGATATTACCCTTATTTCAGGAGACTTACGAGGCGTTGTCACGGCAATTCAATTAAGTCGAGCCACTATGCAAAATATTCGTCAGAATCTCTTCTTTGCCTTTATTTATAATACTTTAGGGATTCCCATTGCCGCAGGAATTTTGTATCCTATTTTTGGAATATTACTAAATCCGATGATTGCGGGTGCAGCAATGGCATTTAGTTCGGTTTCTGTGGTGTCTAATGCCTTACGTTTACGACACTTTCAAACTCAGAATTAAAGCAAGATCTGGGATCATCAAATCCCGTTAAAAAAGCGATCGCTCTTTGTTTGGGGGTTCCATGATGACTACTATGTTCATAATTATAATCTCCAGTCATCATCGCCATGGTAACGCCTTCTTCTAAGTCACCACTTTCCAAGATGCCAACATGGTTAGTTGCAGCAAAAAATGCCCCCGCTAAACAGTCAGCGTGCAACTCCAATACCACGAGAGGAATCTCTTTTTTTAACATTCCCAAATGTCTTTGTACAGAGTGACCATATTCGTGGGCGAGGGCAAAATAGCCAGCAGAATCGCCGATACGATTGGCTAAACGATTCATTTGTGTCATATTAAGATGAATACTATTAGATCTGGAGCAATAGTGCGCTAAAACAGAAGGGCCACAAGGAGTAATTTCTGTGTTGTTATGAGAATAAACGACAGGATAAGCATAATTAACCCCTAAACGTCGCAAAAAAGACCCCCAAAATGCGTCAAGTCCGTCACTCACAACAGATAATGATTCCTGATCCCATTCTGCTTGAGCAGGTTGTAATGGCAATAACCCAACTACAGCAGCGATCAGTGCAGCCGTTATTTGTTTTTTCATTATTTATTTAGCGATATTTCTCTGTCTTTTTACTTTTACCTCAGATCTTGGTGATAATTAGTAATCCGGATCACAAGATTTAATATTGTTAGCTTTATGAGCAATTTACAACGGTTAAAAATTACTATCCGTGGGGCGGTTCAAGGGGTAGGATTTCGTCCGTTTATTTATCGCTTGGCAACAGAATTAAAGTTAAATGGATGGGTGAATAATTCTGCTTCAGGGGTGTTTATTGAAGTTGAAGGAAACAAAAATATTTTAGATACATTTGTCACAAGAATCTCCCAAGAAAAACCACCGCGATCGCAGATTCAAACCATAGAAACAAGTTGGTCAACCCCGATTCAATATACAAGTTTTGAAATTCGTCGTAGTATTGACGGAGACAAAACAGCCATTATTTTACCCGATTTAGCCACTTGTTCTGATTGCTTACAAGAAATTTTTGATAAGAATAATCGACGGTATTATTATCCTTTTACCAATTGTACCAACTGTGGCCCTCGTTATACAATTATGGAAAGTTTACCCTACGATCGGCCTGGAACAACCATGAAAGATTTTATCATGTGTGAACTGTGCCAAGAAGAGTATAACAATCCCCTTGATAGAAGGTTTCATGCTCAACCCAATGCTTGTCCTAATTGCGGGCCAAAATTAGAATTATGGGATCAAAAAGGCACAATTTTAGGGGTAGGAAATGAGGCATTTAAACAGACGGTTAATCTGCTGAAAAATAGTCAGATTTTAGCGATCAAAGGATTAGGAGGATTTCACTTGATGGTTGATGCGAGAAATCCCCAAGCAGTCGAAAAATTACGACGGCGTAAATGCCGTCCTGATAAACCCTTTGCTTTAATGTATCCGAGCTTAAACCAAGTTAAATTAGATTGTGAAGTCAGCGAACTAGAAGAAAAGTTATTAACCTCTGCTGAGTCTCCAATTGTTTTGTTAAAACGCCAGAAAACCTCTAACAATTTAGCTCATAATATTGCCCCAAATAATCCCTATTTAGGAGTAATGTTACCCTATACTCCCTTACATCATTTATTACTCAGAGAAATAAACTTTCCCTTAGTTGCGACTAGTGGGAATCTTGCTAATGAACCCATTTGTATTGATGAACAAGAAGCCTTAATAAGATTAGGAAAAATTGCTGATTTATTTTTAGTCCATAATCGTCCTATTATTCGTCCTGTTGATGATTCTGTGGTGAGGATTATGGGAGGTCGAGAAATGGTTATCCGTCGTGCCAGAGGATATGCACCTTTTCCTATACAAATTAATCGTAATTCTGTAACTTCTAATATTTTAGCAGTAGGCGGACACCTAAAAAATACTGTTGCAATCTTGAAAGATAATCAAGTTTTTATTAGTCAACATATTGGAGATTTAAGTACCAAAGAAGCGTTAAACTCATTTGATCAAGTTATAAAAAATTTAAAAGAACTTTATGATTTTGAGCCAGAAATAATTGTTTGCGATGCTCATCCGGATTATTTATCAAGTCAATTTGCTGCTGCTCAAAATCTACCGTTAATTAAAGTCCAACACCATTACGCTCATGTGCTAGCTTGTGTAGTAGAAAATCAATTAAAATTGCCCATTTTAGGGGTTGCTTGGGATGGGACAGGATATGGTAATGATGGCACAATTTGGGGCGGAGAATTTTTAGCAGTTACGGATAAAGGATATGAAAGAATTGCTAATTTTCGGTCTTTCAAATTACCAGGAGGACAACAAGCAATTAAAGATCCGAAACGTATTGCTTTAGGAATATTATTTGAAATATTTGGGACATTTAATCATTTAAACCTGCCCTTTTTAGAAACATTTTCAAAACCAGAATTAAATCTCATCGAAATAATGTTAGTTCGTCACCTAAATAGTCCTTCAACGTCGAGTGTAGGACGATTATTTGATGGAGTCGCTGCGATAATTGGGCTTTGTCAGAAGATAAGTTTTGAAGGACAAGGTGGCATGAGTTTAGAACAGGCAATTGATAACTTGAATACTCAAGAATTTTATCCCTATGAAGTTAAAGGGAAGAACTTACCTTTGATAGTTGATTGGGAGTTGATGATTAAAGCAATTTTGGAAGATGTTTTGAGTAATATTTCTGGTC
>JBCDDV010000112.1:0-7227 GCA_039180145.1 Cyanobacteria bacterium P01_G01_bin.49
CGACAAATAAAGAAGCTTCAAAAGCCTTAACTTTTTCTAAGCCAGAAATTGGCTCTTTAGCACTACAAAAGTGTTGGATGACTTCTTCTGAGACTAATTCATCCCATACTTTTTGCCAACCTGGAACTGTTCCCCAACCCTCGGTAGCTAATTTTAGGGCGATCGCTTTATTGTGTTCGATAGACATTGCAATTATATTCCTGAACTTGTTTTCTAAGCTCAGTATCTAAGATATTCCTGTTTCTAGTATTCAAAGTTTTTGCTGTATTTTTCTAAATTCTTGCTATTGTTTTAAAAACTTTTTTGGGGTTACTCCTACTAAACGCTTGAAATGATAGTTAAGATGTCCTTGACTTGAAAAACCAACTGTTTGAGCGACTTGAGCGATCGCTATTCCCTGCAAGAGTAAGCTTTTTGCTCGCTCGACACGACATTGGAGATGATATTGATGGGGTGAAGTATCAGTCGTTTGCTCAAACAAACGTCCAAAATGAAACTCACTTAATTGCACTACTTTTGCTAATTGCGCTAGGGTAATTTTTTGATCTAAATTGCTATTGATATAATCGATGACTTGACTTAATTGTTGCTGTGATAATTTCCCTTTATTCGCTCGAATTTGACGACTGCAATTAGAATATCGAGACAATAAATGTACGGCTAAAGCATTTGCCATTGAGTCTGTATATAAGCGACTACCAAAATTATCAGTTTCTAAGTTGGTTTTGAGTGCTAAAGCAATTTGTTTGATTAAAGGATCAAACAAAGAATTAAGTTGAGGAATTAATTCGACGTTATCGGTTTGATATAATTCATAACCCAAGTTTGAAATAAGTTTTGGTTCTAAATAAATCAACCAGAATTCCGCCTCTTTATCCCAAGCAAAAGATTGATGAAGATAAGCAGGATAGATACCCACATTACCTGGAACAGAATTAACAATCTTAATTTTTCCGTCAATTTTTTGCATTAATTGGACGACTTTTCCGCCATTAATGCAAATACCATGATAGTTAGCTTTATGTTCAGGAATTGAAAAAGCGGGTTCTCGACAACAAGCAAGTTGAAGGGTTTCCCCCCCACAATTGATACTGGAAACGATAGGCAAGCGAGGTAGTATTGAGATAATCTTGTCATGCTTTTTCAAGATCTCATTCCTGGCGCTAAAAAATGAACCAATTTCGATACTGTTGTTTGGATATCTGCGGGTGAATCATTTTGGATCAAAGCGTTGGGTTTCTTTGCCTCTGTTAACACACGGACTAAAACAGCAATAACTAAATCTAACTTCCAACTAAGTTCGGTACGAGAAAAATCGGGTAATGCTCGTCCAAACCCATCCAAAAAAGCTTTTGTACTGTCTTGAAATGCTTGCTCAGCAATCTTTCTAATGGTATCGGGTTCAATACGACAACGTCCCATAAATCGAGCGCAATTAGGACGGCGATCGCCAATATTCAGCACTCTCTGTAAAGGAGGGGTCAAAAAGGCCTCTAACAATTCTTCAACACTAGGTGTATCACTCTTCGCTTCGCATTGTGCCAGTTGCTCTAATTGACCAGTAACCACTGGTTTAGCAATTCTCTCTACAACCGCACGAAATAATTCTTCTTTTGAACCAAAGTGATAATGCACTGCCGATAAATTAACATCCGCTTCACGAATGACACTTCGTAGAGAAGTCCCTGCAAAACCGTTTTCGGCAAATAAATACTCGGCAATATTGAGAATGTGTTCTTTGGTATCAATGGAAGAGGTTGAGGTCATGAAATATAATCTGCTTTTTATCAACTATTAGTTAAAGTTAATGTTATGTCAGCATTATGTCCAAAATAATGTCATTGTGGATATTTTCCCAAGCTTGAGGTTGTTAACCAGAATACTACTTCAACGTGAGTTCGGTGTTCGGTGTTCGGTGTTAGGATTTCTTGATGTCAGATAATCTGGGAGGTTCCCTCCCAGTTCTGACATCGCTTTTTCAAGGAGAGAATCAGGATTTGACCTTGGTATTTTCAAACAAACGTACGAACTATATTTATCCTAAACGAAAATTTGGCTCATAACAAAGCTTCTGTAATTCCTTGCTATTTTTTCAAACGTTTGTTTTAATAATAAAAAGCAAAATATACTAAAACAGTATTTTAAAATTTAACCCCGTTACAAGCCAGACCATTGAAATTGTTTTTGGCAATGTGATCATCTGTATTAATCTTTCTCTCTTCTACCATGACTTCTGACCAAATCACCCAATCAGATTCTAATCGCAAAGCTTCATCAACATTGTTTAACGATCCTCGCAAGAGACTTCGTAAATCCTTATATCTGTTAGTAGGAATCGGAGGAGCAGGTTTGCTTTTTCTCATTGCTCGTCCTATACTGACTTCTAACAATGCTTCTTCAGATAATCCCACTACTGAAACCTCAGCGCAACCCTTACCCGTTGAAACCATCGAAGTTCAACCCGTAAATTCTTATGAAGTATCCCGCACCTATACGGGGGAAATTGCTGCGATCAGAAGCAGTGACTTAGGATTTTCTCGTAGTGGTGAAATCGAAGCAATATTGGTTGAAGAAGGCGATCGCGTAAGCAAAGGACAGCCTTTAGCTAAATTAGATATTCGCAATTTAGAAACCCAACGCCAACAATTAGTCGCTGAAAAAGCCCGCGCAGAAGCTCAATTAGCCGAATTGAAAGCAGGTGCGCGCCAGGAAGATATTGATGCGGCTGAAGCTGCCGTCAAAGATTTAGAACAGCAGCTAAAATTGCAAGAAAAACAACGAGAAAGACGAGAATTTTTGCATCAAGAAGGGGCAATTTCCCAAGAAGAATTAGATGAGTATGCCTATGGGGAAGGGGCGTTACAAGCTCGATTAAACGAAGCGAGGAGTCAGCTAGAAGAACTACAAAACGGAACACGATGGGAGCAAGTCGCCGCACAACAGGCAACAGTGAAGCAATTAACCGCCAATATTAGCGATGTTGATATTACCATTAACAAAAGTACCCTAAAAGCCCCTTATAATGGCATTGTTGCCACACGACAGCTAGATGAAGGAACAGTTGCCAATACTGGAGACTCAGTGATTCGCCTCATCGAAAATGCCGCACCAGAAGCACGAATCGGTATGCCCACGAAAGTCATCGAAGACTTACAAATCGGCAGTTCAAAAACCTTAAAACTCGGTTCCCAGACCTATAGAGCTAGAGTTGATTCAATTTTACCAGAAGTTAATTTAGAAACCCGAACCCAGATAGTCGTCTTTAACCTAGATCGTTCTGCCATTCCTCAGATTAACCCTGGTCAAACCGTGAAATTAGAGCTAGTAGAAACCATTAATACCCAAGGATATTGGCTACCCATTGACTCCTTATCTCAAGGAATTCGAGGGTTGTGGACGTGTTATGTCGTGATTAAACCAGAAGGACAAGACTTCTTTGAAGTGCAACAACAAGCCGTAGAAATTATCCATCAGAAAAGCGATCGCGCCCTCGTCAGAGGCACATTACAACCAGGCGATCATGTTGTTGCTAATGGAACCCATCGTCTCGTTCCAGGACAAAAAATACGTCCCCTGTAAACATAAGTTCAATGACGAAACAACTTTTTTGAAATTTTATATGCAGGGGGTGTGGGGGAGGCATTTCGTCCTAGATCCCCCTCCTGTCCCCCTTATAGATCCCCCCTTGCCCCCCTTTTTAAGGGGGGTAGGGGAAGCCAGAAGATGCTTCGCTGTTTACTTGATGGGGGGTTTGGGGGGCTAGTCCCCCAATAAAGCTTTTGAGTTTTACTAAAAAATTTAATGAAGATAATCAATCTATTTAAACTTAAAACTTACTTGAAAAATTATGGTTAAACCCTTCTATCGCAATATTCGCTTATTAATCCTGACCTTTATCCTCATCATTGCTTGGGGAATTTCCTCGTTTCAATCGTTACCCCGACAAGAAGATCCCGAATTAGTTTCCCGTGTTGCAGTGGTTAAAACTGCCTTTCCTGGTGCAAGTGCCGAACGAGTTGAGGCATTGGTGACAGAAGTTTTAGAAGCAGAAATTGCTGAAGTAGAAAACATCAAAACCCTAGAATCTAGTTCACGAGTAGGCTTTTCTACCGTTACCGTAGAATTAGTGGATTCGGTACAAGATGCCCAACCTATTTGGTCTAAAGTTAGGGACGAAATGGATGATGCCTCCGCCTTATTTCCGCCAGGGGTAGGGGTTCCTGAATTAGAAGAGTCAAAAGTTAAAGCTTATACGGTAATCGCTGCTTTAACCTGGAATCAACCAAGTCAACCCAATTACCCAATCTTACGACGCTACGGAGAACAACTAGAAGTTGCCATGCGTGGGGTTAAGGGAACTGAAGAAGTGGAAATTTTTGGCGATCCTAATGAAGAAATTACCGTAGAAATCGATGCAGCAGAATTAGTGGCACTGGGACTGTCGCCGCAAGCCTTAGCCGAACAAGTTAATCTGAGTGATGCTAAAGTAACGGCGGGTCAATTGCGTAGCGATCGCTCAAATCTATCCATCGAAGTAGAGAGTGAATTAGAAACCTTAGAACAAATTCGGCAAATTCCTATTCAAACCCAAGCTGGACAATTTACTCGTTTAAGCGATATTGCTCACGTTAATCGCAGTATTCAAGATCCCCCTACCGATTTAGCGTTAGTGAGTGGTGAACCTGCCGTTGTGGTCGGGGTTTTGATGGAATCAGGATTGAGAATTGATCAGTGGGCAAAAGCTGTCAAAGCAGAAGTAGCAAGATTTGAAAGCAGTTTACCCCAAGGAATTAAGTTAGATCTGATCTTCGATCAAAGTGAATATGTTGAAGATCGTATCGGCACTTTGCTTTCTAATTTAATCTTTGGTGCGCTATTAGTTGCTGCTGTTACTTTGGTTTCAATGGGTTGGCGTTCAGCTTTAATTGTAGGGATAGCGTTACCCCTAACGACCTTGATGGTGTTTGGTTGGATGAGTGTCTTGGGAATTGCGGTGCATCAGATGTCAGTGACGGGGTTAATTATTGCTTTAGGGTTGCTCATTGACAATGCCATTATTGTGGTGGATGAAGTTCAGATGGAAATGGAAACAGGAGACAAACCCCTTGAGGCTTTGATGAAAACAGTGAATTATCTCAAAGTGCCTCTTTTAGCTTCTACCTTAACCACCGTTTTGACATTTCTGCCCATTGCTTTACTTCCTGGCCCAGCAGGTGAATTTGTCGGTTCAATCGCTCTAAGTGTCATTATGGCTTTGATTTCATCTTTAGCACTTTCTCTGACCGTTATTGCCTCTTTAGCAGCGCGAATGTTAGCGAGAAGTCGTAATCAGGCGGAACGGTTGCAGAGTCAGGGAATGGTTGAGGTTGATGGGGAGACACGGGAAAGGGGAGACGCGGGGACTAAATCTAAAGGTATTGCTGAGAAGATTCAAGGTTTCCTTTTAAAACCTGATGCCTGGTGGAATGCGGGTTTTTCTTCCCCAAAATTGGCCCGTCCTTATCGTCAGTCTATACGCTTGGCTGCATCGAAACCTTTATTGGCGATCGCCTTAACCTTTTGTATTCCTTTAATTGGTTTTATCAGTGCAAAAACCTTAGATCGTCAGTTTTTTCCCTCAGTCTCCCGCGATCAGTTTCAAATTGAAGTAGAGTTTGCCTCACAAACAGCGATTACCCAAACCAAAACGAAGATGATTGAAGCACGTCAAGCTATTCTTACTCATCCCCGTGTCAAAGACGTTCACTGGTTTTTAGGAGAAAGTGCGCCCAAATTTTACTACAATTTTACAGGTAGCCGAGAAAACCAATCCCATTATGCTCAAGCAATGGTACAGTTAAACACTGACCAAGAGGTGGAAACAACGGTACGGGAGTTGCAAACGGAACTCGATGCTAAATTTCCTTCTGCGCGTATTTTGGTCAGACAACTCCAGCAAGGGCCTCCCTATGACGCACCGATAGAAATGCGTATTTATGGCCCAAACCTAGATGAATTAAGGCGTTTGGGGATAGAAGCACGGACGATATTAACCAGTGTTCCTGATGTGATCCACGTTCGAGATGATTTAACCGAAGCCTTACCCAAGTTAGGACTTGCTGTGGATGAAGAACAAGCAAAACAAGCAGGTTTAACTAATACAGCGATCGCTCAACAGTTAGAAGGGTATTTAGAAGGGGCGATCGGCGGTTCGATCCTAGAAGCAACGGAAAATCTACCTGTACGAGTCAGGATCAGTAATGCAGAAAGGGCCAATTTAAGTCAAATTGCCTCTTTAAATTTAAGTTCAGATAGCGGTGAAAACGGCGAGTTTCGACCGACCTCTGCATTGGGGGAATTCAACCTTGTACCTGAACTAGCCAATATTGCCCGTTACGATGAACAACGGGTGAATACAGTACAAGGATATATCACCGCAGGGGTATTACCTTCGGCCGTTCTGGCTAACTTCCAAGAACAGTTAGAAGCCAATAATTTCCAACTTCCCCCAGGCTATCGTTATGAATATGGTGGCGAACAGGCTGAAAGTAGTCAAGCTCAAGGAAATTTGCTCCTTTATGTTCCTCTATTACTCGTGGTGATGATGACAGCGTTAGTGCTTTCTCTCGGTTCTTTTCGTCAAGCAGGTATTGTGGCTGCTGTTGCTGTCGGTTGTATTGGTATGGCACTATTTTCCCTGCGAATAGTTAATGCACCTTTAGGGTTTATGGCAATTATCGGCACGATGGGTTTGGTAGGTATTGCCATCAACGATACGGTTATTGTTCTTTCAGCTTTAAATGAACATCCCCAGGCCAGAGAAGGCGATCGCTTTGCTGTCGTAAATGTTGTGGTCAAAGCAACTCGTCACGTCATCACAACCACTGTGACGACCATTGCCGGATTTATTCCCTTATTAGTAAGTGGTGGCCCTTTTTGGCGACCCTTATCCATTGCGATCGCGGGTGGTATTAGTGGTTCTTCTATGCTTGCATTATATTTTGTTCCTGCTGTTTATCTGATTATTAAACGAGGCGGTAAGAAAAAACGAGGCAAAGAACAGAAATCAGAAGAAGAAAAGCAGACTTATCAAGAGGTTTAAATTAATTAAAATAGATTGGATAACAGACAAATTCAGTAGAAAAAAACATGAATCCCAATACTTACCAAATTTCATTGAATTTTGAGCAAATTCTAGAATTAGTCAAACAATTGGAGGTAGTCATATCCACAGGCAGAGATAGTGTC
>JBCDDV010000113.1:0-7164 GCA_039180145.1 Cyanobacteria bacterium P01_G01_bin.49
ATTAGTTTAAACGTCTCAAAGTATCCATTTTTTCTGAACAAACCTGAATAATTTTATCAGTTACCTCTTGAATTGTTAAGCCATCTGTATCAATTTGCATCGCATCAGTTGCTTGGCGGAGCGGGGCAATAGTGCGGTGACTATCTTGATCATCCCGTTGCTGAATATCCTGTTCAAGTGCTTCAAAATCAATATCCTTTTGACCTTGTGCTTGAAAATCTAATGCTCGTCGTCTTGCTCGTTCTTTGACAGAAGCTGTCAAAAAGATTTTGACCTCAGCATCCGGAAAAACATTGGTGCCAATATCACGTCCTTCAGCGACGACTCCACCCCGTTTACCTATTTCTTGTTGATAGTTGACTAATTTTTGGCGAACAGCAGCTTGCGCGGAAATGGGAGAAACTAAGGCAGTGACTTCAGGAGTACGAATCTTCTGAGTCACATTTTCTCCATTAATAGAAATTTCTAGTGAGTGATGATCTGAAGGGGGAATAAATTCCAAGGTTGCTTGAGACACCAATTCAGCGATCGCCGTTTCATCTTGGACATCAACGTCAGACTGTAATACCAACCAAGCGATGGCTCGATACATAGCCCCTGTATCCAAATAAGTTAAATTGAGAGCATCAGCCACCAAGCGGGTTACCGTTGATTTTCCTGCTCCTGCGGGCCCGTCAATGGCAATAATCGGTTCGCGTACTCGTAAAATCACATTATCAATCAAACGGGTAGACCCCACATAAGCTGCGATCGCTAATAGTCCTGCTTCTTCAATCTTTATTAAAGGAGTCAAGGTTTTCGGATCGACACAATTTATGTATTGGAGGTTAACCCCAGGCACTAAAGCTAAATTGCCCTTAACTGTTTCAATGAGTATTTGAGCTTGTCTTTCCCCTTCTTCAAATAGCTGTTCTGCCGCCTTGAGACTAAGATATATAGCCGAAGCTTGATGTCGTTCCTCATCTGACAGATATTGATTTCGGGAACTCAAAGCCAATCCTGATGCTTCTCGAACAGTAGAACACCCTTTAATAATAATCGGTAAGTTTAGATCAACGATCAGCCGACGAATAATCGCTAATTGTTGAGCATCTTTTTCTCCAAAGTAAGCCACTTGAGGACTCACGATATTAAAAAGTTTAGCAACAATTGTCGTGACTCCCTGAAAATGACCTGGGCGATAAGGGCCACACAATTGAGTCATCATTAAGGGGGGGGGAATGACTTGAGTGGCAATTTTAGGGTCTTGCTGAATGCCAATTTCTTCAGGAGTAGGGGCAAAGACAACATTAACCCCTAATTTTTGACAGAGTTGACAATCTTTGTCTAATTGACGGGGATACTGAGCCAAATCTTCGTGGGGAGCGAATTGGAGAGGGTTAACAAAAATACTAACAACTACCTGCTCCGCTTCCGCAACAGCCCTACTGATTAAGCTGATATGACCTTCGTGCAATGCTCCCATGGTAGGCACTAATCCGACAGTTTGGGAGCTTGGCTGAGAGGCTAAATAAGAGCGTAATCCAGCTACAGTGGTCAACAGACGCATTATTTCCATGAATAATTATGCGGATACGGGGCAACCCTTCTATTTTATTGCCCAATTACCCAATCATCTAACGTCCCAAAATTTCTAATTGAACGGGAGCGACTCCACTACTCATAAGGCCAATCAGATCAGCAGCGCCTTGAGATAAATCAATCACTCTTCCATGAATATAGGGGCCACGATCATTGATACGGACAGTGACAGAGCGACCATTATGAAGGTTTGTGACCCGCACTTGCGTTCCAAAAGGCAAGCTTTTGTGGGCAGCGGTTAAACCATATTGATTATACCGTTCTCCATTGGCAGTTAATCGGCCATGAAATCCCGGCCCGTACCAAGAGGCAATGCCTTTACGGCGACTTTTTACTGATTGAACACTGGCCACCCCTGCTTTATTGGCGGATGGAGTAGGGTTGGGGTTAGTAATGGCAGTTAAAGCTGGCGCATTACCCATTAACCGACGCAAACGGTTGGTTGCTTGTAAAGCGTCTACTGCCAGACTGTTGGTTGTATCTGGCAAAATAACTTGTTGATTAACTTTAACCAGTTCTTCTGATTTCAGTTTAATAGTGTATGAGTTGTCTGATTGATTTGCGCTAACGGTGATGTCTTCCGCTTTGAAACTTTTATCTTGACTCAGTTGCTTGAGGCGTTCGGCTAAAGTTTGAGCGCGTTCTAAGGCTTTACTTTCTACTTGATTAAGGTCAATATTATCCTCTTCCTCTTTAAATTGTGCGAGATCAGCTTCTGACCCTAAGAAAGTTAGCACAGGGATCTGATGGATTTTGAGAGTGACGGCGAGTTTATATTTCCAGCGATGAAGTTGGAGAGTAACACTCTCGCTTTGAGTATTTTGATCGCTTAAATCAGTATTGACTTTACCTAAACTGACAACATCTTGAACCTCAAAAGAGGAACTTTCAAAAGTACTTACTGTTCCTATACCCAGAAGTTCTCCGATTTGTTCGACCTTATCTTTGGCATTAGAGGCTTCCGATCCTTCGAGAGATAATCCAATCATGGCGGTTGCCCCTAGGGTGGTCATGATTGTTGTTGTTGTTAGTCCAGTTAAAAATTTCTTGTTCATAGACATTGTGTTAAATGAGCTGTACGACCCCCCGAAAATTTTGTGATTCAACGGATTTTCCAACCTTGACTCCTCACAAAACTGCTTTTTACATTTCTTAAACTGTTACACAGTAGCATGAAATTTTTGAGGGATGTTGCCTTCGTGATAATCATTCAGGTTGGTTTTGATTGAATCTTTAAATCAAGGTTTACATGGAAACTAAGGTACAATATGATGGTAAGTCTTCCTAATTTTGGCGGTCAATAGCAAGCTAAATAAGTGTGATCTGGTTCACTACTTTTGGAGAGAATACCAGGAAATGATTGACTAGGGAAGAGGGTTGATTTTGTATCATGTAATGCTACACCCTGAGTTTGTTTCAGTATTTGTACTGAGATATTCCTGTTATGTTTTAAACATAGCTACCCTGAAAACTTCCGATAATTTGATAAAATTGTAGTAGTTTGATAGAATTTTCCAATCATTACTTGACAAAAACAAGAATAAGTGTTCAAAAATGACAGGATTTAGGACTGCTTATCTTTACGTTGGGATATTTAGAAGACAAAAGCGTTAATTTCCCAAGTAGATCCCGACAACTCTCGCTGTTTTTACTAAGGTTAACTTTAAGGGAATTTAGATAAATAATTAAAATTTGGTTTCATAGCGAATAGTCGCTTCATTCAAAGTATAGTCATAAGAAAATCGAATCAAACCACTTTCTTCAAGTTCATAAACTGTTTCCAAAACAGGGAAAAAGCGTAAGTTCGTCAATCCTAATTGTTTACCAACTTCGCTAGTTTTTTCGTTACTTTCAAACACTAAATCTTGCAAGAAGGGTAAAGCAACCACAACAGATTGTAGAATTCCTGCTTCAACCAACTGACTAGAATTTTGGTTTTGTAGTTGATCAATAAAATCAGGAACTTGAGTGTTAAATAAGGTTAATAGTTCGGTATTACTAAGGGGAGGATTGCTAGAAAAGGAAACAATAGGAGAACGAAGTAATTCTTGAATAGAATTAGTCCCTAAATTATTGACTTCAATACAGTTTGCTAATTTTTTTAATTGCTGAGAGGAAATTTCAGGAATAGGAGATATTGGTGGAGTATCTGGAGATCTGAGTTGGCAAACTTGTTCTAACTGTTGAGTAAAGTTTGGTAACACCTCATTCGCACTACCTTGAATTTTGAGCGTAACTTCTACTGATTTTGCTCGACCACTTTGTACAATATCATCAATAATTTCATTATCTTTAATAGATTGTAACGCCAATGCAAAAAGATAAAGATTGAGTTCTAAGTCTATCGTAGGATTTAATAATCCTTGATCAGGAAAAAATGTAATTGTATTTTCATGCTGACGATTGACAAAAACACGAGTAACAGGAATATTGACTTTTCCACTATTGACACGAATTTTTCCAGAGGGTTCAATTGATAATAATTCTGCCAATGAGAGATTATCAATTTGACCGTTTAAGGTGATATCACCACTTACATTAAGGAAAGCTTGAGGATTGATTGATGTTCTTTCAATTGATAACTCCTCAAAGATAAGTTTAAAGTTATTTAATTTAGGAGGAATCACAACATTTTTTTCAGAAGCAAGTGTTCCTAACCATTTTTCAAAAATTGTTGATTTATTTTCTGATGATAAATTAATATTAGGAACCTTAAATACCCCTTCAGATAAATTGATTTCTCCACCAATAATTGGGTTAATTAAAGATCCGCTAACCAGAATATTACCCCTGACTAATCCTTGATATATTCCTGATTGATTAATTTGATCTTGAGTTAGTCTAGCAGTCAACAATTTCTGGGTAGATTCTTCGTCATCGCTAGAAGGTAATAAAGGTAAACTTCCTGTTAGATTTAGATTTCTTTCACCTAATTTAGCAGCAAAATTTGCTATATTGATCGCCCTATTTTTTAAGTCAATTTTGCCATTAAGTATTAGTGGTGCTTGCAAAAAGTTATTGGTCACTGTTGCATTACTTAACGTTAAATTAATTTGACTCTCAGGATCTAAAGCTACTTTAATTTGATTATTAATCGAAAGTCTACCACTAATGTCAATGAGAATCTCGCCTTCTCCATTTATCCAAATAATTTGGTCAAGGGTAAGAGGTTGTAATAATGAAAATGCTTGAGTCCCAATTTTTGCCTTGATTTCAAAGCGGTCATTTTGATCTGCTTTAATCGGAAAAGGTAAACTGGCAAATACTTGGACAAAATCTGGTTTAGTTGTGTTTACCTTAAGCTTATTCTCAGTATAAACAAACTGACCACCTAAATCTTGATTCAGAAATCTTGCGTTAATGGCAACATCACTAAACTCAAATACGCCATTAACTTCAGGGGAATTTAACGGCCCGTTAACAATCCCTTCTAAGTTAATAATACCATTAGCATCACTCGGTATTATGATTAAGTTACGAACGACATCTAAAGTAAGATTTTTGATCTGAAACTGAGATGAATTTATATAAAAATCACTGTCTTGATAAGTGAGATTCAATTTACCATCAATGATTGTTTCTGCAACATTAATAGTAGAATTTAGATTCATTTCATCCTTATTTAGTTTGCCTTTAATTGCTAACTTTTCAATGGGGATAACTTGTGAACCTTCCATAACTAATCCTAATGGATCAACAATCGAAGCAGTAGACGGTTGAGTATTCCACTGCCATTTATTTCCTTCAAATTGAAGCGAAACTTGAGGATTTTGAATCGTTCCACCTAAACTAACTTCAGCTTGAAATTGACCACGAAAATCTAATTGTTTAGGTAAATCTCCTGCTTGTACTTCGGCAAAATTTTCTCGAATAAGGTTGCTTATTTCCCATAATTTATGAAGCTGCTGTTTAACTGATTGCTGAGAAGTCCCTATTGAAGTTGGTGCAACTTTTTCTGCTGTTGTAATATTAGGGTTTTTCGATTGAAGTAGTCGTAGCAAACTATCCCAGTTAGAAATTTGCAGTGCAGTTACAATGTCTTCAATATGACCATCATTGACATTTACTTTACTTTCTATTTCTCCTGATAAAAAATTTATTTTTCCTGATATATTATAATTACTTTCGCCAATATTCAATCGAGTTTGCTTTAAAGTAAGTTCGTGATTTTTATAGGACAATATCACTGCTAATTGATCGCCGATTACTTTACCAAGTTGAGGAGACAAAATAGTAATTCTACCGATAAAATTAGAGTTAATCGGATTAAAATCTAGCTCAATATTAAGATTTCCTTGTAAATAATCCGGTAATCCATAGTTACCTAAAGGATTAATTTTTAAGATATCTAAAGGCAAATTTTCAACTTTGGCAACTAAGTTATCATTTTGGCGATTTCCTTGGACAAGAATTGGCGAAGAAGTCTTATCATTTTGACGAATTTTAAAAGACTGAACGACATAAGGGAAAAAGCAATTTTCTGATAAACAAGGGGTAAAAATAGCCTGAATAATGTCTTGTTTTCCTTGTAAATTTAGAGAAAACTTTTCTAAGGAATCGAAATCAACGTTTCCAGTTAAAGTCGATTCAAAATTACGATCATTAAAACTTAATTCTGAAACTTTGATATCACCTATTAGTTTTATATTTCCAGGAAATAAGGGAGAAGTTAATAAATTTTTTCCGTTAAACTGTCCTGTAAATTCCCCTATTCCTGTTAATAAAAGTTTTTCCGGTAAATATTCCCGTTTGATAGGTACTTTTGTTAACAATGAGGTTAAAGATAGCGTTTCTAAATTGAAAGAACTTTCCACATTAAGAGATACATTTTTGACATCAGGATTTTGCCAAAGATTAGAAACTAGAATAGAACCATCAGCTTTTAATGTTTGTTCTCCTACTTGAAAAAATAACTGACTTACTTGAATGGGCAATGATAAAGAAGATGGTAAAATGGAATTGAGGGGAATTGAAGCAATTATATTTCCTTCCAATGTCTCTAAATTTAAGTTAGTTAATAATTGATTATTTAAACTTGATAAATCAATATTTTTTGTGGTTATATTCGCTTGAATTTTGTTATCTATAATCTTATTAAAGATTATTACATTTCCTTGAGCAACAGCTAATTCTGTTTCTGTATATCCTTTAATACTACTGAAATCAAGGGTTAGCAAAGATGATAAATTAGACGTTAAATTTGCTTGTATTTCTTTGACTGTAATTGGGGGATATCCTTTCAGAATAATAGGAGAAAGTGTTAAAGGAGTTTGTTTTATATTAAGGTTAACAACACCTTGATTTAATTGACTACTCGCTGTAATTGTCTGATTAGCGATCGCAAGTTGTGTATCAGCTTTCATTTGTAGCGCATTCAAATTAAGTCGTGTCGATGACATTAAAAGCGATCGCAGATTACCTTCAAGGTTAATATTGCTATTAATTAGGGTAACAGGAACAGGAATTTGCGGAAAAAATGAATTAATGGGTAGGTTTAAAACAGCGGCAGAGGTTACCAATTTTCCAGCTTTAGTTTCACTATCAACAACAACTTTACCTTGATTAATCGATAAAACACCTCTA
>JBCDDV010000114.1:0-7160 GCA_039180145.1 Cyanobacteria bacterium P01_G01_bin.49
GGCATGAATTTGCTGAAAAAATACTCTGCTTTAAATCTTTTGAAAAGTTTGGATTCTTTAAACTTTTTCAAGTATGGCGTAGAAGCATTATCTTTGCGTCTTCTTTATAGCCTAGTTCCTACGCTAAATCAAACCTATGATATTATTCACTGTCAATTTGGAACACAAAGTTATCGAGGTATTTGGTTTCGTAAAATCAATAATCCTCAAGCTTATTTAGTTACAACTTTCCGAGGAGAGGACATTAGTAAATATGTCCATCAAGAAGGGGAAAATGTCTACAACAATTTATTTAAGATAGGCAACTTTTTCTTGACAAATTGTGACTTTTTTAGAAAGCGAATTATTAACTTAGGCTGTGATCCCAACCTTATTTATGTTCTCCGTTCAGGCTTAAATTGCCAACAGTTTGAATTTAAACCTCGCCATTTACAAGTAGGCGAAAAAATCCGCATTGCTACCACAGGAAGATTAGTGGAAAAAAAAGGCATTGAATATAGTATTCGTGCCGTTGCCAAACAAGCGAAACAAACTCCAAATCTTGAATATATTATCATCGGTGACGGAGAATTAAGAGAGAGTTTTGAGCAATTAATCAATCAGTTAGATGTTCAACAGATGATTAAGCTTGTCGGTTGGAAAAACGAAACCGAAATCAAAGAAATTTTGGATCAATCCCATATTTTTATTGCCCCTAGCATAACAGCAAAAGATGGCAACCAAGATGCCCCGATTAATGTTTTAAAAGAAGCCATGGCCATGGGATTGCCTGTTATTAGTACCTATCATGGGGGAATTCCCGAATTAGTTCAAGAAGGTGTCTCTGGTTATTTGGTTCCTGAACGGAATGTCGATGCTTTAGCCGATAAGCTAAGTGAATTGATTCAGCATCCAGAGAGATGGAACGAAATGGGAAAAGCCGGTCGTACTTATGTAGAAAAACACTATGATTTAGATCCTCTGAATGATACATTAGTCGAAATTTATCAGCAAGTTATTCATTCAGATAAAATAGTCCCTAACTTAAACTTTAATTCTGCTACTTTATTATCTTAAAGGAGAGTCATCGTTATGAATATAGACCCCAAAGTTACCATTATTATGGTTCCCCGCGAACGATTTAGCGGTACACAAGAATCACTACAAAGTATTTATGACCATACAACTATTCCTTTTAATTTAATTTATGTCGATGCTAATTCTCCTGAGAAAATTCAAACCTATTTAAAACAACAATCTCAAGAGAAAAACTTTCAACTGCTACGAACTAACCATTACTTAACGCCTAATCAAGCCAGAAATTTAGGCTTAGGTCACGTCAAAACCCCTTATTTAGTTTTCATCGATAATGACGTAATTGTTACCAAAGGGTGGTTAGAATCCCTCGTAACCTGTGCTGAAGAAACAAATGCAGCAGTTGTTGGCCCTTTAATGTGTCAAGAAAAACCCTTGCACGAAACCGTTCACTTTGCTGGGGGAGAATCTCATATTTGGGTTGATAAAACAGGCAGAAAACGCCTACGAGAAAAAATGTATCAACAGGGGAAAAAAGTTAAAGATTTACTTCCTCAACTACAACGAACAGAAACAGAACTGGCTGAATTTCATTGTGTCTTGGTTCGCCGTGATATTTTTGATCGCGTCGGTTTCCTTGATGAAGCTTTGATGAATACCAAAGAGCATCTTGATTTCTGTATGACTGTTAGAGAACAAGGCGAAAAAGTATTTTTTGAACCCAATTGTATCGTCACTTATACCTTCGGCGAACCTCTAGAATGGAGTGATTTACATTACTATATGCTGCGTTGGAGTAACGCTTGGACATTAGCCAGCTTGCATCATCTCAGGGACAAGTGGCAATTAAGTGAAGACGGGTATTTTAGCTCAAAATACAAAAAATTAGGCTGGCGGCGAAAAATGACCATCATAGCCCCCATTATCTTTCGGGTTACCTTTGGTCTTTATAGCCCTAAGTTAGAGAAGGTGATGATGTGGTTTGAACACCGTATTAATCGCTATCTTACTGATTCTCATCTGCGTCAGCAACAAAAATCAAAATTGACCCAACCCCAGAGTAGCTCTCAGGTTTAGGACTTGCTATGTTGAACAGAACGCAAATGACTCGAAGAAAGGCGATTTATTTAGGGGGAGCAACCTTGGCAACCACCACATTAATGGGATCGCTCCCTAAACCCAATACCCTGAAATCTTATGCCGCAGCCAAAGGACTGCTCTATGGGGCTGCTGGGGCTTATGCTCATCTTTCTGACAATAGAGAATTTGCTCAACGATTTATAGAAGAATGCGCTGTTTTAACCCCAGAAAATGATTTAAAATGGCAGACAATTCATCCCAAACCCAATGATTACGATTTTGGTAAAGGGGATTGGATGGCAAAATTTGCCAGAACCCATAAATTGCAATTGCGGGGTCATAATTTAGTGTGGCATGATGCTATCCCAGATTGGGTTAAAGAAACTGTCAATCCTGAAAATGCAGCATCGGTCTTAAAGGATCACATTGCCACGGTAGCGGGTCATTATCAAGGGTCCATGCACTCTTGGGATGTGGTCAACGAAGCCATTAACATTGGAGATGGACACCCTCTGGGACTGCGCAAAAGTCACTGGTTTAACTGGTTGGGAGAAGACTACATCGACATAGCTTTCCAAGCTGCTGCCGAAGCCGATCCCCAAGCTTTACTAGTGTACAACGACTATGATTTAGACTATGATACTCCCGCTCAAAACGCTAGACGAGAAGCAGTTTTCAAGCTCTTAGAACGGTTAAAAGCCAGAGGAACGCCGATTCACGCCTTAGGCCTACAAGCTCATTTAGTGGGCCGAGAAACTCGATTTAATCCGGATAAAATGCGGCAGTTTTTAGCAGATGTTGCCAGTTTAGGCTTAAAAATTATGGTGACAGAAATGGACGTGTCCGATCAAGGATTACCCGCCGATTATGGAGAACGCGATCGCCGGATCGCCGATGTCTACGAGATGTATTTGAGTACTGTTTTAGATGAACCTAATGTCATGGCTGTCTTAACCTGGGGCTTGAGCGATCGCTACACTTGGCTATCTGGATATCGCCCTCGCAAAGATAATATTCCGGTTCGACCTTTACCCCTAGATCGAACCTTCCAACCAAAGTTAGCTTGGGAAAGTATAACAAAAACATTCGCTAATCTTTAGTAAAAACATCAAGAGGTTTCAGGCAATGTTCTAAATAAAAAGAAAATTTCATTGAAAAAATCCTCACTCCGCTTGCGAAGCACGGGCTTTGCCCGCCCACCGAACTCAGTTTATGTCAACACCTTTTCCTAAGAATTCTGCCTATGCTCCCTGAAATTGTTCATACCCCAGATAGCTTGTTACGTCGTCCCCGTTTTTTGTTGTGGACGATGTGGCATGACTTACTGGCTTCTCGTGAGTTGGCTTGGCGACTGATGGTGCGCGATATCAGTTCTCAATACCGACAGGCACTACTGGGAATTGTCTGGGCATTTTTGCCACCAATTGTGATGGCAGTGGGTTTTACCCTCGCCAAAAAAGCTAATGTTTTCACCATCGGGGAAACAGATATTCCTTATCCGGCTTACGTCATGTTTAGTATGACCCTTTGGCAAACCTTCATAGATGCTGTTACCGGCCCAGTTCAAGCAATCATTGTGGCCAAGCCGATGTTAGCACGGGTAAACTTTCCCAGAGAAGCCCTGATTCTTGCCAAACTAGGAGAAGTGGGCTTTAATTTTGGCATCAAACTCATCTTAATTGTTGCCTTATTTGTATATTTTCAAGTTCCGGTTAGTTGGACTGTTATTGTGGCTCCTGTTGCCTTGATTCACTTAATTCTTCTGGGAACATTGGTGGGGGTATTGCTGGCTCCTTTGGGAGTGCTTTATCAAGATGTGTCTAAAAGTTTGAATATGATTACAGGCTTCTGGCTATTTTTAACCCCTGTGATTTATCCAGTACCCAAAGAAGGACTATTTAGTGTATTGGTGGACTGGAATCCTGTCACCCCCTTACTGGTGACCACAAGAGAATTAGCCACAACCGGGATAATCTCTAATCCAGGAGGGTTTTGGCTAGTAAGTGGAGTAACCATGGTGGGGCTACTGTTGACTTGGATTGGATTTCGTATTGCCATGCCGTATGTAATTGAGAGGGTGACATCATAAAATGGTGCTGAATATTCAACATCAAAAGACTTCCACATCTCCAGATCAAAATTTCCCTGTCATTTCTGTTGAGGGGATATCGAAAAAATTTTGTCGCAATCTCAAGCGATCGCTTTTTTATGGCGTACAAGATATTGCCTCTGATTTAACGGGGGGACGGCGGCACAGTCATCGACTGCGATCGCAAGAATTTTGGGCCCTCCAGTCCATTAGCTTTCAACTTCATCGGGGCGAGTCTCTGGGACTGATTGGCAGCAACGGAGCAGGAAAAAGTACCCTCCTTCGTATTATTAGCGGGCTAATCAAACCTGATATGGGACAAGTACGAATTCGGGGACGTATCGCGCCGTTGATTGCTCTAGGAGCGGGCTTTAACCCCATCCTCACTGGGCGAGAAAATATCTTTGCTAATATGTCGATTCTCGGCCTATCAACCCGACAAATCGAAGAACGTTTTCAAGACGTGGTAGACTTCGCCGAAATTGCAGCGGCGATCGATGCTCCTGTGCAAACCTATAGTTCAGGGATGGCTGCCCGATTAGGATTTGCCTGTGCTATCTATACCGAACCTGAAATTTTGCTGATTGATGAAGTGCTGGCGGTTGGGGATGCTCGTTTCAAAGCAAAATGTTACCGTCGCTTGTACGAACTGAGACAAAAGGGAGTGGCTTTTATTTTGGTCAACCATAATCCCCAATCAATTCTTAATATTTGCGATCAAGCCCTCTATCTTTCTGGAGGACAATTGATTATGGACGGAGAGGTTAATCCTGTTATTTCTCAATATGAGAAAGATCTTTTCCTTCAGGGGATGGAAGATACCCTAAACCAGTTGACTCTACCTGTTAAAACCCCCCAAGAGAGTTCGGGAATTGATATATGTTCTCTATTTTTTCGAGATGCTCAAGGAGAAATCACAGAAGAAGTTCTCACAGGGGTTCCCATTAGTTTCTGTGTTGTTTGTCAAGCTCGTCAATCTTTTCAAAAGGTTAGTCTCCATCTCAAAATTACCCGAATCGGTGGTGAGGATAACTCAACCATTGTCCTGTTTCTCAGTGGGGATAATGACGATATTTTCTTTGACATTTCCCCAGGTAAATGTGAACTACGTTTACAGATGGCTTATCTTGGATTAGCACCAGGTAGTTACACCATGAACGTTAAAGTCAAACAAGACTCCATCTTTAGTTTCGATGTTGTTGTATCATTTCGATTCACAGTTACAGCTAATTGCAATATGCAACGCTGTCGTTTTTATCAACCCCATAACTGGTTACTAGTGCCTTCTTCGGAAGTGATTTAATCATGTCTCAACCGCAACTGAGTATTATTATTCCCACTCACAATCGTCCTCATTTGCTACCCTTAGCGATTCAAAGTGCCTTAGACCAAACCGTGAAAGACCTAGAAGTGATTGTGGTAGATGATGGTTCAGCAGAACCTGTCAAGTTACCAGAACATCCACAACTGCGGTTAGTACGGTTGCCTGAAAACCAAGGTAACGCAGCCGCTCGTAATGCTGGGGCTAAAGCAGCAAAAGGACGTTATATTAGCTATTTAGATGATGATGATCGACTGTTGCCTTGTATGGCAGAGGTTTCCCTCAAAGCTCTCAACAATTCCAATTTACCTCAGCCTATTGCCGTCTTATCTGGATTAGAAGTCGTGAATTTGGAAGGTAAGGTGATTCGGACGCGCTTCCCTCCGACGCTACCCCTTGGGTCTCATTTTTTTCTAGAGGAAATTGAGCCAGAAAAATCCTTCATTTCCAAGCAAACATTAGTAGTTGAACGGGAATTATTGCTCAAGATTGGTGGCTATGACGAAAACCTAAAATCTCGTGTTCATACTGAAATGTTTTTACGGCTCAATCCAGTTTGTTCGATTTTGGGAGTTCCCACAGTCACTTATCGATTGATTTCTCATCAAGGGCCTCGGATTTCCAAAAATCCAAGTTTACGGCAAATAAGTTTTTGTTATCTCGTTGAAAAGCATCAAGCTATTTTCCAAGCGCATCCCAAAAGGTTCGCTGACTTTGTCTATAAGCATGCCATCACATCTTATAAATTGGGTCAAAAGCAAGCAGCTATTTTGAGCTTACTGCGGTCATTAACTATTCATCCCCGTTATATTTTAGGTCAAATCTTTTGGTCATTGGTTAAAAGCTTGCGAGATAATTCTTGGCAAACTATCAAAGAGTAAGAGGACAAAACTATATTAACTACTTTGGAAATTTTCTTCGTGAAGATAACACTGACTATCAAACAAGATTAGCGGTAGCAAAAGAAAATCTATCCAAGCTTTCCTTAGTCGGTTTTTTAGATAACTTAGACCAATTTAAACATGATTTAAAAGATAAATTAATTTAACTGTTAAAATTCCCCACATGAATAAAAATCCAGTGTCTAAACCTAAAATTGATGAATCAGTGATGGAAAAAATAGAAAAAATTTGTGAATATGATATAAAACTTTATGATTATGCTAAAGAAAGTTTTTGATGATTATTTAATATCAACGCTCAGTTGAATTACTTAGTAGACAGTGTATTATGAAAGAGACAATAAAAAACTTAAAAGACACAATTAAGTATGATGTTGTTCATCCAGTTCTATCTCAACCTTCTTTTGATGGCTTTGAATCGTTTGTACCGAAAATGTGGCCGAAATGTGCCTTGATGTTCCACACTGGACGTAGTGGAAGTACAGTTTTAGGTGATCTTTTGGCTCAAACTGAAGAAATTTTTTGGGATGGAGAAATTTATGAACCTTTTTTCCAATACTTGAAAAGGCAGGGTTGGAATTTTAAAATTGACAAATTTTTTATGACTAATTCGTTGAAATTGCTACGTAATCATATGGCAGCAAGCAAACTACTTAATTATCATAAAATGATTTATGGTTTTGAAGTTAAATTTTTTCATCTCAGACGACTTGATGGAACAATAGAAAATTATCTTAAATATTTAGAAAAACACC
>JBCDDV010000115.1:0-7142 GCA_039180145.1 Cyanobacteria bacterium P01_G01_bin.49
ATCTAACCTCCCCCTCCTTGTCAACCCTTTTTTCCACAATAATTAAAAATAGCTTGAAAGTTTCTCCATACAAAGGATTCCATAGTTATAGCAATTTTTTGGCACAAGAATAGCGTACCTAACAAATAAAAAAAGCGTCCCCCATTGCTAGAGGACGCTTTTTCGTTCTATGAAGCTAATTGAGGAATTAACCGTTGATAGCAGGAGCAGATACAGGCTCTGCAGACGCTAAGTCTAAGGGGAAGTTGTGAGCGTTGCGCTCGTGCATTACTTCCATTCCGATTCCGGCACGGTTTAAGACATCAGCCCAGGTTCCGATTACACGACCTTGTGAGTCAAGAACAGACTGGTTGAAGTTAAATCCGTTGAGGTTGAAGGCCATGGTTGATACACCCATTGCGGTGAACCAAATACCAATCACAGGCCATGCCCCTAAGAAGAAGTGTAAAGAACGGCTGTTGTTGAAAGATGCATATTGGAAGATTAAACGTCCAAAGTATCCGTGAGCCGCTACGATGTTGTAGGTTTCTTCTTCTTGTCCGAATTTGTATCCGTAGTTCTGAGATTCTACTTCTGTGGTTTCACGAACCAAGGAAGAGGTCACTAAAGAACCGTGCATTGCACTGAATAAAGAACCACCAAATACACCAGCTACTCCCAACATGTGGAAGGGGTGCATTAAGATGTTGTGTTCAGCTTGGAACACGAACATGAAGTTGAATGTTCCTGAGATTCCCAAGGGCATACCATCAGAGAATGAACCTTGTCCGATGGGGTAGATTAGGAATACAGCAGTGGCAGCAGATACAGGTGCTGAGTAAGCAACACAGATCCAAGGACGCATTCCTAAACGGTAGGAAAGTTCCCACTGACGACCCATGTAGCAGAAGATTCCAATTAAGAAGTGGAAAATCACTAACTGGTAAGGGCCACCATTGTAAAGCCACTCATCTAGTGAAGCTGCTTCCCAGATGGGGTAGAAGTGAAGACCGATAGCGTTAGAAGAAGGAACAACCGCACCAGAGATGATGTTGTTTCCGTAAATCAATGAACCCGCTACAGGTTCACGAATACCATCGATGTCCACGGGAGGAGCAGCGATGAAAGCGATGATGAAACAAGTAGTTGCAGTTAAGAGAGTGGGGATCATCAGGGTTCCAAACCAACCGACGTAGATGCGGTTGTTGGTGCTGGTAACCCACTGACAAAACTGTTCCCACATTGAAACGCTTTCGCGTTGTTGTAGTGTAGTAGTCATAATGGTTATGATTCCTGTTATTTATTTGTCAAGGTACGATGTATTGACACTTACTATATTAACTAATCTATCAAGTTTTGTAAAGTTATTTAACCACATATTTCCTTATGTAAATCATAAGCTTGGTTTATGTTCAAGGAATTTGCTGCCACCCCAAAGTCCAAAAAAATTGACGATAGGGTCTTGATGTCATTAGCTTCTCCGTTCTCTTCCATTTCTCATCAAACCCGCGTCGCACGGTTAAGATTTTGCTCAACATCTCGCATTTTCTTGCCACGCCATAGTAGACGAATGGGAGTTCCAGGAAAACCAATTTGTTGGCGAAATTGTCCTTCTATGTACCGTCGATAGTTATCGTTAAAACGCTTGGGATCGTTGACAAATAAAGCAATCGTAGGGGGTTGACTAGACACCTGAGTGCCATAATAAATTTTGCCCTGTTTTCCTTGTCTAGTGGTTGGTGGAGAATGCCATTTAATTGATTCTTGTAACACTTCATTAATTACAGAAGTAGTCACACGACGACGATGTTCTTCGACAGCCAGATCAACACAATTAAAAATTTTCTCAACTCGTTGTCCTGTCACAGCACTAACAAAAATCATCTCAGCCCATTCCATAAAGTAAAGACGGGCAAGAACACTTTGTTTATAATCATAAATTGTATAAGAATCTTTTTCGACTGCATCCCATTTATTAATAACAATAATAGCGGCTCGCCCATCATCAATAATTCGTCCTGCGAGTTTAATATCTTGATCAGTTACACCATCAATGGCATCAATTACTAATAAGACAACATCTGCTCGACGAATTGCTTTAAAAGCTCGATTAATACTAAAAAATTCTGCTCCATAATTGACATTTTTCTTGCGGCGAATTCCGGCTGTATCAATTAGGCGATAAGTTTTACCATCTCGTTCAACAACGGTATCAATGGCATCTCTTGTTGTACCAGAAATAGGGCTGACAATTGCTCTATTTTCCCCTAAAAACGCATTTAAAAGACTTGATTTTCCTACATTAGGACGACCGATAATGGCAACATTAACTTCCTCGTTATCTGGTAGGTCTTCAGGTGAGGGTAAATGGGTAATTAATTCATCTAACAGTTCCCCGGTTCCACTACCATGAATTCCCGATACGGCATAAGGTTCTCCTAATCCTAATTCCCAAAATTGTGCTGCTTGTATTAACCCTTGTTCGGGAGATTCACATTTATTCACGGCTAATAGAATGGGAACTTTTTGTTGACGTAACCAACTAGCAATTTCGTAATCTCCGGCAGTAGGGCCAATTTGTCCATCTACAACGAAAATAGCAGCGCTTGCCTCACTTAAAGCAGCCATGGCTTGTTCTCGAATTAAGGGCAAAAATTCTGTATCATCATCGAAGACTAATCCTCCTGTATCAACCACCTGAAAATCTCGATCTCGCCAAAAAGCTGGACGGTAAGTGCGATCGCGGGTAATTCCGGGTTGATCATGGACGATCGCTTGTTGATCTTTAGCTAGACGATTGACAAAGGTCGATTTGCCGACGTTTGGCCGTCCAATAATGGCAACAATAGGTAATGACATATCATTAAACTCTGATAGAAGTTTGAAGAAAAGTAATTTTGCTTAATCTTATATCATAGCCATTTTTGCCAGAGGTTATTTGATTGATGTCTGACTTGATAGCTATCTTTACTAAATATTAATTTTTGTGTTTTTTGTTAAATATGTAATATTTGTTACAGTTCTATGTGTTATCTATAGTGTATTGGGAAAAATAGATAACAAACAACTATAAGCAATTCGGAGTTCAAAAATGATGTCTACTCAACAACAAGCACGAGCTTTAATGATACGTCACCATCAAATGATCAAAAATCGTCAACAGTCAATGTTAGGAAGGACTGCTGCTGAAATTAGTGTCGATGTTGACAAAGATTATTGGACAACTATTCAGGGAAAACCTTGCTCAACTTTTCGTTCTTCCTATGATCGCTCTAATGCTTCAATGAGTTAGTGCTTATAACATTGCAGTATTAACTATCATAGGGTGTTCTTCGCTGGAAGGACACCTTATTTTTACCTGAGTTCAGAGTTCGGAGTTCGGAGTTTGGAGTGAAGATTTCTTGATGTCAGATAATCTGGGAGGGAACCTCCCAGTTCTGACATCGCTTTTCCAATGAGAAAATGAGGGTTTCAGACTCCCTTGTGGTTGTGAGTTGTCCATAAATTTCCTTCCGTCGAACTCAGGTTATTTTTGCTCAAGGTAAAGAGGTTGTTGACTACTGCCTAAACTTATCAATCAAAGGTTTAAACCGAAAAATACTGGATACTTTTTCAACAATTATTGGCAAAGACAAAGTTGAAAAGTCATGTATTTTGAGCCAATGATTCAGATCTTAGGAACAATATCTGTCAGAGCAGATTTAATTGTGGAATATTGATATTGAAACCCCAAATCTTGAGTCGCTTTGGGCAATACTTGCTGCCCTTTTAAAACGACGATTGAACCTTCTCCTAACAAAAATTCTAAAGCAAAATCAGGAACAGGCAACCAAGACGGACGATTCATCACTTCTCCCAAAGTTTGACACAATTGACTCATGCGCACTGGGTTAGGGGCTGTCGCATTAAACGTTCCTTCAATACCTGAACGCATTAAAGATTCTTTGATTAACTGAACTAAATCATCTAAATGAATCCAAGAAAACCACTGACGGCCATTTCCTATCGGCCCACCTGCAAACATTTTAAACGGGGGAATCATCTTCGCCAATGCACCACCATTGCCTAGAACAATACCAAACCGTAAGATAACTAATCGAACATTTGCTGATGTAACTGCTTGTGCTTCTGTCTCCCATATTTGACAAACTTCTGCTAAAAAATCATCCCCAGGCGGACTATTTTCATCAAAGGTTTTAGTTTCGCTGGTGCCATAATAACCAATGGCTGATGGATTAACTAAAACAGAAGGTTTAACGTCTGCTTGTTTAATTGCTTCAACAATTTTCCGAGTTCCTAATTGACGACTTTCTAAAATCGCTTTTTTATGTTCAGCCGTCCAACGTTCAGCGATGGGTTCTCCTGCCAAATTAACAACCCCATCACATCCTGAAATTTCCTCTTGCCAATCTCCTGATTCGGTAGGAGTATAAGGAACAATTGTCAGATTGGGAAAATTAGCAGCAGGATAAATTGTTTGGGCGCGATCCCTATTTCGAGTCAAAATTAATAATTGATGTCCGTCTGCTTGTAAGATTTTAACTAATCGATTGCCGACAAAACCAGTTGCGCCAGTAATTGCAATTTTCATGAGATAAATAATGTCTATAAGTAACTATGTGTTGCTATCTTGATAACCCATTCCGTTCGAGTCTGCATAACGATTCATGAAACGCATAAAGCGTTCCCAATGATCATCTTGCTCAATTTCAAAGCCGCATTCAACCCGTTTTAATTCATCTCCTTCATCTCCTCCCCAAATGATTTTCAGCGATGAAGGTTTGACGCTAATTTCTCCTTCAGAATCAATCAATCGCAAATCACCGTAGGTTTGAGTTGTATAGCTTTGAAACTTTTCTAGGGATTTTAATTTTTCAAATATCATTAAAATGTTGCGTATCCCTGTTTGTTTACTACGGCGTAGGCTAACATTAGTTAATTCTTCAGAAAGCCCCACAAAAAATTCGATTGAAGGAGTTATAGAGGTCATAACTAACACTCTCTTTAAAAAGATACTAGAACTGTTGAAAAAAATCTTTCTCAAAAAATAGTGAAAATACTATTATTAAGAAGGAAGCTTAGGAAATTGCTGATTGAGGCTTCCTTCTTCAATTATTTAATAATCTATTCGGCTTCTTCACCTTGGATTTTAAGGAGAATAAATCCCCACGCTAATCCAAACATCACGAGAACGATTAGAATAATGGCTCCATTAAACATCATACTTTCTGCTGTCATTTTGGTCTCCTAATTGAATTAAGAAATATCGATAATTGCCTGACTATTTCAGCGTATCATTGAAGTTACCTAGTGGGTAGATACTTACCAACACTTATCTAAAATTAGTTCATCATTAAGTATTGTAGAACGTCAAGGTATCAGACAAGATGAGAGATCTTAATTCTATCCCGACACCTCGCCCTCATTTTGCGCTGACAATTGGTGATCCTGCTGGCATTGGTATAGAAGTCATCCTTAAAGCCTTAGCTGATCCAGCTATTACACAAAATGGCGATTTAACAGTAATTGGTACGCGATCGCTGATTGTAGAAACCTACCAAGCTTTATCAAAATCAAATCAAGGGAATAATTTAGTCGATCCTGATACTTTAAACATCCTAGACATTCCTCTCGATCCTATCACTCAATCTCAGATTAAGCCGGGACTTGGCAATGCTGCGAGTGGTGAAGCCAGCTTTGCCTATCTTGATGCTGCGATCGCTCATACTTTAAAAGGAGAATTTCAAGGCATTGTCACTGCCCCCATTGCGAAATCTTGTTGGAAAGCAGCCGGATATCATTATCCTGGACAGACTGAGGTTTTGGCAGAGAAAGCAGGTGTGCAAAACTTTGGTATGTTATTTGTCGGGCGATCGCCTTACACGGGTTGGACATTACGCACACTCTTAGCTACCACTCACATTGCTTTGAACGAAGTTTCTACTGCCTTAACGCCGCAGTTGATGTCTCGGAAGCTAGACTTACTAATTACTTGTTTAGCGCAAGACTTTGGTATCCAAAACCCACAAATTGTCATTGCCGGATTAAATCCCCATAGTGGAGAAAATGGACAATTAGGCACAGAAGAACAAGACTGGCTATACTCCTGGTTAGCCAATGAACAAAAACACCGTTCTCAAGTTAAGTTAACGGGGTTAGTTCCTCCAGATACCATGTGGATCAAACCAGCGCAAGCTTGGTATGGTAATTTACCAGCACTGCTGCCGACAGGGGATGCTTCAAGGAATCAAGCTACATTAAACAGTCATAATCCTGCTGATGGTTATTTAGCCCTTTATCATGATCAAGGCCTAATCCCAGTCAAATTGATGGCGTTTGATCAAGCCATTAATACCACCATCGGGTTACCTTTTGTCCGGACATCTCCCGATCATGGCACAGCTTTTGATATTAGCGGAAAAGGGCTAGCAAGAGCGACTAGTATGCAGGCTTCCATTCAGCTAGGTTTTGAGTTAGCGCAGCAAAGATTGAACCAACAGAATTAATGTTGCCTAAGTGATCATAATCACTGCGAGGGTAATGTTTTGATCAATTCAAGATGGATTTTGATCATTCATAATGAATTTATTCAAGCATGACTTATCATTTTGTTTTTAAATGCCCTCTCTTTTTGATTATGCTTCACCCTGCTGAAAACTCACCCAACACTCAACACATCCTAGCGTTTAATTCTGGCAACGATCAACGGATTTTTCATCTAGATCAATCTCAGTATTCAATTGGAAGACATCCCAACAACGCTATCGTTATTAATGCTGAAGGGATCTCTCGACAGCATGCTACCCTGTGTAAAAAAACCCAAACAGCAGGCATATTTTCTTTTATTATTATTGACGGCAATCTCCAAGGGAATAAAAGTAAGAATGGAATTTTAATTAATGGATATAAAAGACATAAGCATGAGCTTAAACATGGAGATATTATTCAGTTCAATAAAGAAGTCAAAGCGCAATATTATATCGTCAATCAAAATAATGATTACTTTGTTGAAAATTTTTCGCCCAATATTTCCTCAAAGTCTACTCCTATTAAAACGCAACAACCTATTAAAGAAACACAAATAATTGATCGCTCTAGCTTAGATCTATCATCTACTTCCAATTTAAGAAATTTAGCATCAGTTGTCGAATTAAGTCCGATTC
>JBCDDV010000116.1:0-7126 GCA_039180145.1 Cyanobacteria bacterium P01_G01_bin.49
CAAAATGTTGAGACACAAACACAAGCGCAGTCCTCTAATTGTGAAAACCCTCAAACTCAAACTCAAATGAATATCTGTGCTGCCCAAGAATTTGCTAGAGTTGATGCAGAACTAAATCAACGATACCAAGAACTTTTACCCAAATTATCACAACAACGAAAAGACCAATTAATCAAAGCACAAAAAGCTTGGATTGCATTTAAAGAAACAAGCTGTGAATTTGAGGCATCACAGGTGGCAGGAGGTTCGATGGAACCTCTCGTTAGAGCAAATTGCTTAACAGAACAAACAACCAGGCGAACGGCAGATTTACAGAGATACTTACAAGAAACAAATCTTTAAATGTTATCAATTTATTACTGGCTTACGATGATAAAATTCTACCAATAATCTTATGTCTTCTCGTGTTTGTTTATTGCATTGTCATTCCTACGATATATCTACCTTAAAAGTATCTTTAGCGCAATTATTAGAACCTTTGGGGGGTATAAAAGCCTTTGTCAAACCAGGACAACGAGTGTTACTAAAACCCAATTTATTAACGGGAAATAACCCGACCAACGAATGTGTTACTCGTCCAGAAATTGTATATTGTCTTGCTCAGTTGGTTAAAGATGCTGGAGGAAAACCCTTTTTAGGAGATAGCCCTGCTTTTGGAACAGCCCGTGGGGTCGCCTTATCTAATGGATATGGATTCATTCTTGACGAATTAGGCTTACCTGTGGTGGAATTTCACTCTCAACGTTATTCTCATCTTAGTGAAAATTTCAACTCTCTGCGTCTTTCAAAAGAGGCTATGGAAGCTGATGTGGTGATTAATTTACCCAAAGTTAAATCCCATGTCCAGTTAACCTTAACTTTGGGAGTCAAAAATTTATTTGGTTGTGTTCCTGGGAAAATGAAGGCTTGGTGGCATATGGAAGCTGGAAAAGATGCTGACCGCTTTGGGGAAATGTTAGTAGAAACAGCCAGAGCGATCGCCCCTAATCTGACGATTATCGATGGTATTGTAGGGCATCAAGGTAATGGGCCAAGCAGGGGAACGCCACGAGAATTAGGGATTTTGGGGGCTTCGTCTGACGTTTTTGCGCTAGATAGAACCATTATTGAGGTATTACAGGTACCTCCAGAGTCTATTCCCACTATTGTTGCTCAAAAGCGGTTAGGCTTGACGGGGGACTTATCAGAGATAGAATATCCTTTAACTCATCCGACCCAATTACAAGTAGATGATTGGGAATTACCGACCACAAAAGTTCCCATTGATTTTGGATTACCAAGGGTAGTGCGTTCTACTTTTAAACATTTGTACATCCGATTAATTAGAGAACCTTTAAAAATTTAACAGAAGCAGCAAGATAACTGACTTTTGACGGGATCTTTTTCCGCCAATGCAGTGCGGCAGCACTCGCAAAGCGAGACCACTAAATTTCCGAATTCCCCATTGCCCTGTCTTCGGTAGGGGATGGGGCAATACTGCTCGGTTAAGGATTTTTTCCCTTTCAAGCAGGGAGCAGGGAGCAGGGAGAAAAAAGCAATCAACGTTTTTTTAATAACCAAGGTTCAGGATTATTGATTATTTTGACTAAAATAGCGAGAATTTCGTCATAGATACTTGATAATTCTTTACCTGTTTCCGAATCTAAGTATTCACTCTCTACAGCAAAATCTAACCATGTTTGTGTTTCTGCTGCTTCACTTTCACTATCATTAAGTTTCGCTACGAAAGCGGCTTCATATCGACGTTTACGCCAAGCTTCAGCCAAATTGGCACAAACTGAACGAGATGAACGACGGATTTGGTCAGTAAGAGAGTATTTTTCCTCTTTAGGAAAGTTTTTCGACAACTCGAAAATTTTCATGGCGGCAAAAAAAGCTTTTTGGTAAGATTTCAAATCCTTATGGCTTTTAATTGGCTCTTTTGTCATTTTTTCGTCTCATTTGAGTATTTAGCTTAATCATATTATCTCCCCGCTCCCCTACTCCCCGCTCCCCTACTCCCTACTCGGAAACTCTCTTGCTTCTTTTCTACTTCTGCCAGAAGAAGACTGCTGCTCTTTTCTTTAGAGAAATTCTCGGCTAACCTGAAAGAATATATCCTTTTCCAAGAAAGTAAACGATAATGTTGAAACATTTAAAGTAGCACAACTACCTTAAGTGTTTGCAAATTCGTTTGCTTAATTGAGTTAAGTGTTTTCTCGGTAGAGGAAACCAAAGCTTAAAAATATAATAGAAAAGTATCTGATTTCTGAGATATCGAGCAAAAAAATGTGGAAAAATTTTTCTCAAATACCCGCAAAAACACATAGTAATAATGGCTATACCTTGCCAGAAGTTATGGCGGCTGTTGTGATAATTGGGGTACTTGCAGTAATAGCTGGGCCAGTAAAAAGTTGGTTTGAAAATCCTCTGGCTGACGCAACAAACCAAACTGTCGGAATATTAAATATTATCCGAATGCGTGCCATTTCCACAACATCAGCCTATCGTATTCAACCAGATCCTCTTGATCCCACGACCAAATTCAGAGTTGAAATTGCCCAAACCAGAGGTTGTGAAAGTTCAACCCAATTAACTTCAGATGAAGCAGCAACAGAAACACAACTAGAAGTAGCTTCAACTAATGGTTTAGTCATTGGTGATAGTGTCGAAATAGGTAGTGATAGTGAAGACAATGAAATTATAGCCACTGATGCTTCAAGTATTACTTTAGGACAGCCGTTGGGGACGACTCAACCAGCCAATGCTACTGTGGAACTGATTAATAATTGGTTCAACGATCCCAACCTTACTGAAGAAGATCTGACCTTGCCAAAAGATATTGAAGTGACTGGTACACCGGAAAACTGGAGTTTATGTTTTGACAGTAGAGGGATAGCAAATCTTTATGATGCGTCTGGGACGATAGTCAATAACACTTTAACTTTGACTTTAACCAATACCTTTAGGGGAGAGGATAGTCAAGTACAAGTTCTACAAGGAGGTTCAGTAACAGTTACAAATTAATTAAATTATACTTCAACAATCTCCTTAATTAAGGGAGCTTAAAAATAATGCAATATTTTAAAAGGATGGAAAAAATTTATCAGTTAATCCCAAAATTTAAAACCAGAAATTTGGGAACAACTTTAACAGAAAATTTAGTTGCTATGAGTATTCTAACGATTACTTTGGGGGCAATGTTTCCAGCATTTATGTCCCAAAAAGAACAGGGCATTAACCAAAAAATCTTGGCAGGAGCAGTAACTTTATCAAAAGAAACTCTAGATGATTTAAGGCGACAACCAATTTTAAACATTCCTCTGACTACTGAGACTCCAGAGCCTATCCCTAAAGAAAAATTGGGTTATTCTTACAATTTAACTCAATATGTCTGTACTGAAAAACCCGTAGTTAATGCAGACGAAACTGTTACTTGCAATACGACAATTTCCGGTACTAGTAACTTACGCTATATCCTTTTGAATATTGAAAAAAATGGAAACAAAGTCTATACAACTGAAACCGTATTTACCAAGCTCAGATAAATTGGGCATGAGAATAATTACTTCACTATTTCAGGCGAGATCTCCTTCAGATGAGGGAATGACCCTGAGCGAGTTGTTAATGGGAACAATAGTCGGGTTGATTGTTATCAACCTGGCTTTTATGGGATTTTCCTGGAACCGACAAATTTACCTCCGAGATCAACAGACTAATAGTGTGAATCAAACCCTTCGCACTGTTTTTGAGATTGTTGGGGCTGACATTAGGCAAGCAGGAGAAGGTTTTGCCGAAGATCCTAATTTTCCAAGCATTGAGATTACTTACAACTCGGTAACAGAGAATTCAGAGGTTAGTATTCGGCGCAGTTTATTATCAGTTAGTCTGCCAGTTTGCGGCGCCATTAGAGGAGGAAGTACAGATCCTGTTGTTGTGGCTGATAATGCTGTGGCTGGTTGTAGTGTAATTGATGAGGATAATAATGGTACTGGTAATGGTTGGCCTGATACTTTAGACATCTGGCGGAATTATCGTTTATCCAATGGGTCAACTGTTCGGGCTTATATTTTTGATGGCTTAGGGGATGGGGAATTCTTTACATACAGTGGTGAAAGCGTAACTCCCACGACAGGAACGGTTACTAGCGCATCTATTAATGCTAACGGTCAGACCTGGCAAAATTCTTATGGAAATACGGGTTCTAGTCGAATCTATCTAATAGAAGAACGTCGTTATCGATTAAACACGAATGATAATACTTTAGAGCTAATTATTGATGATGATAATAGTCAAATCTCGAAAGTGGTGGGAGGTTTAGAAAAATTTGAAGTCATCGCCAATATTGAACAAAATTTATCGGGTACTTCCACTCCTTATACCTGTAATGTCATTCCTCCAGTTGATGCGACTTCTTGTAATACCACCCTTCCCAATACTTATGTTTGGTCGCAAATTAGATCGATTGAACTTCAGCCTAGAGTTTTAATTCCTGACGCGATCGCTGATGCTGCATGGTTTCGTGAAATTCCCGAAGAACAATTAGAACAATCTCAAAAAGTTTTCCCACGCAATATTTTAAATTATTAAGGCAAAAACAATGAATAAATACACGAAATTTCCACAACGATTAATTTGGTTGTTGATCAAAGCATCTCGGCAGTCTTCGACCTCAGACAAAGGATATGTCTTGATGTTAGTGATTGGTTTAGCCCTAGCTCTCAACGCTTTGTTGCTAGCTTATGCTGTCATCTCTAAAGTCGAACGGGTCACTGCTGGAGCTTCATCTGATACCAATAGTGGCTTTTATGGGGCTGAAGCGGCACTGAATATTAGAGCCGAGGAATTGCGGCAGACTTTTGAGAATTTTAATCGACCGTCAGGGGCAAGTCCTTCTTCTATTGCAGCTTGTCTTGACTCCAACTCCAGCAATGATGGCTCTGGCTCTTTTGCTTGTAGTACACCTAGTCTATTTGCGGCTGCCTCCGACTATAAAGGGGGCAATATTGCTTCTACTTATGTAGTGGAGAGGAATGGTGGACAACCCACAGAAGGAGTAGTGCCGAGAGGAGAAGCTTTTCAAAATCTGAATATGCAAGAATATGGCTACTCAGTGTACTCTGTTGCTAAAAAAGAAAATGCGCCTCCCTCTGAAGTAACAGCACTTTTGCAACTAGATGTGAAAAGCCGTCTCATTCCTATGTTTCAATTTGCGGCTTTCTATGCTGGAGATTTAGAAATTCTTCCAGGCCCTGTCATGAACTTGAGTGGCCCTATTCATACCAATGGCGATCTCTATCTAGGTGCTAATAAAGAGAACGGACTCAATATTGATGGTCAAGTCACTCTGTCTGGCGACCTCTACAACAAACGGAAAAATAATGATGCGACTTATGATGATGGAAGAGTCAGAATTATTGATGCGGCTGGTACGAGCTTTTTGAATCTTCTGTTTGGGGGAACTGGTAGTACCAGTCCAACGAGAGCAAAAATGGATCCTATTCGTGTAGCAACAGAGTGGGGAACCCAAGTTCAAATGGGGTTGGAGTCGATTTCCCTTCCTGCTCCAAGTCTTCTTAATACCAGTGGAGACTACTATAATAAGGCAGATTTACGTATTCAGTATAAGCCTGTTGCAACTTCTGGTTCTGCCCCAAACCTAACGACTGTTCCTTTTGAAGTCACTGCAATCAATCGTGACACTAACACCACTACCAACTTAACACAAGGAGAATTGCGAAGCCTGCGTCAGCCAATTCTGGTGGATTCAGCTTTAGCGACCATTACAAATGCAGATTTTAAAGTTTGTACTCCTGTAGCTACCCCCACCCTAACTAGCATCTTAACATCCGCTCAAACGCAACAGTTACCAGATCTTTTATATGTTGCTATGGTTTCTCAAACAACACCTATTGCTTATTCGTCTCTATCAACAAAAGCACTTAGTCATGCTGATTTTTCTGGCGTTAGAACATCCCTACTGAGCTTAATTAATTCAAAATTTGCTCTGTCTTTATCTTCTCTTCCATCAGGGATAACGAATCTTAATCCGAATGAGATTGCGGCTTTAGATGGTCGCTGTTTTGTCAGTGCGCCTATACAAGATATTGGACGAGATAACTCTTCCCATCAATCTACATACCGTTTCTACAATGATCGTGAGGGAAAAGATGTGCGCCTATTACAAATGAATTTCCAAGGTTTAGCTATTTGGAATAAGGTAGGACGCTATGTTCAATTTAATAGTAGTGGGACTGTCATAAATAATAATAGCAGTGACGGTTTCTCTGCTGACCAGCGACTTTTCGTAACAAGGGCTGCTGATGGTAATGCGCCTGCTGGTTCATTCCAAAGATTAGGACTCGGTGCTACTGATACCAGTGAAGGTGGTTTCGTAATCCATGCAACTATTGATGGTAGCACCTATTCTAATGCCAGTACCAATCAGAGCCGTTACGGTTTTGCTATTACTCAAGGGAAACAAATAATGGGTTTGGCGAAAACCACGAACGTCCTAGATCCCACTGGTGTCACCTTTGCAACTGACCAGGCTGTCTATGTTCAAGGAGACTACAATAGTATTAATAAACAACCTGCAGGGATTTTAGCTGATTCCCTCAACGTTTTGTCCAATGCTTGCCTCAATGCTGACAAAGCTATCAATAAACACTCTGGTGAAGATTGCAATATTGATGGAAGCAAAGTCGATGGGACAACTGCTACCATTAATAGTGCTTTCTTGGGCGGTACCGATGTGACCAACTCTGAACTTACCCCTAACTATAGTGGTGGATTTGAAAACTATCCCCGATTTTCAGAGGACTGGTCGGGAGACTTGAATTATCGAGGCTCTTTTGTCAGTTTAGGCATTCCCCTTCATGTCAAGGGAAACTGGAAGGGTCAAAAGTACGGCGCACCTGGACGAAATTGGGACTATGACACCGATTTCAACAATGCGGAGAACTTACCGCCTTTAACGCCACGATTTGTTTACTTAAGACAGGAGTCTTTTGTTCGTAATTTCCAACAGTAAATTAAGTAAGGTAGGGTGGGCAATATTCGCCCTACTAAATCGACTTCTACTGTAAGAGATTTCTTAAGTTTTGAGATCCCTCCTAACCCCCCTTTTGAAGGGGGGAAAGCAGGA
>JBCDDV010000117.1:0-7120 GCA_039180145.1 Cyanobacteria bacterium P01_G01_bin.49
ACTCCTGTTGTGGGTAAAAGTTTGACTTCTAAAAATTTTACTACCTAAGACCAAACCTAATGCCTAATTGCTTAAGCCATTTTCGATAAGCTACCACCAGTTGATCTGATGGTAGAGGATACTCATCGTATTATTCATCAAAAAAATTCATTGTCCCCATTGTAATTGTCGCCATCACAAAAATGGGTCAATCACTTATTACCATCAAGTAATGACTCCAGTGATTGTAGCCCCCGAGAAGAAAAACGAGATTAAAGCATTAGTGAAATACGAATGGTTTGAAGATTGGTCGGAGTTATTTGTCTATATAATATCAGAAAGGGAGCAAAAGAAATTTATTGATACTAGCTAATCAAATCCAAAAAAAGAATAGCTCAAAAAGCCGCTAAACAAATTTTAAAATAAGAGCAATGTTTCCTAATTTTTGATTGATAATAAGAATTGGGCTTAATCAAATATGTTGTTTTTTATGTAGTATATATGTAACTTGATTAGTCGCAACAAAACGAGAGACGAAAAAAGCGAATGCGACCGAGCCGCCCTCGCAGGGCGACTCGCACGCGCACCAAGCAGATGAATTTTGCCACAGTTCTCTAAACAAACAAGAGAACTGTGAAACTTCTCTTCTCAAAATGAGAATTGCTGAAAATAATAATATCTCCTGGTTCCAATTGAGAAATCAAGCTTTGTTTGAGATAACCAAGCTTCAAATAAATCTCGATTACAACAACCCTCAAAAGTTAAAGGAGCAAAGATTTTCCCCTCTTTTAAAGCACTAATCCAACTTGACCTCTTTCTTTTCTTTCCACATTTCAGAGCGTAGCATCTTTCTCCTCTAGGATTATAACCATAAGGATAATCATCTCTATTATCAAATCCGGCTTCATCTACATAAACTCTTCTCTTTTTATCAACTGTGAAGAGTTTTTCTCTGAAAGCTTCTCGTTCTGGTTCATTCCTTTCCTGATATCCGTAAGTTTGTCTTGGTGCGCGTTCCCTCCCAATCATCCTGCTCTTTCGAGTCATCAAGCAACTTGCTGACTTGGAGGAACAGTAAGTGGCGGTACGGGCGATGACGAGATGGCAAGCTCTCTGCGACTTCTTCTATCTAAATTTAAGATTTTTTCTTGAGAGTTGAGAAAGCTTAGTAACTCCCATTAGTTTCATATCTCTCTCTATCTCATTCTTCATATTTGAAATCGCTTTTTCCACTCCTTGTTGACCACCAGCAGCCAAAGCGTATAAATACCATCTTCCCCCAGAACAGGCTTTGGCTCCAACTGAGAGAGCTTTAAGAACATGAGTTCCTCTTCTAATGCCACCATCACAGATGACATCAATTTCATCTCCCACCGTGTCTACTATATCGGCTAACTGGTCAAAAGGGGAGATACAACCATCTAATTGACGACCACCGTGATTAGACACCATAATGGCATCAGCCCCGATATCCACAGCTCTTTTTGCATCCTCCACACTCATTATCCCTTTCAAGCAAAACTTTTTTCCCCATTTTTGCTTAATTTCCTCGGCATCTTTCCAATCCATTGATTGATCGAGCATATTACTGAAATAATCTCCAATGGAGACTGCTATATTACTGCCTTGGGAAACATATTTTTCTAATTGAGGCAGGGCAAATTTTTCCCGGAAAACATAATTTAATGACCAATGAGGATGTAAGGCGAAACTTATTAAACTATTCAATGTCAGTTTCGGAGGACTAGTGAATCCTGTCCAAAGATCTCTTTCTCGGTTTCCTCCGGTAATGGTATCCACAGTCAAAGCAATGGCATCAAAGTTGGCCTCTTGGCACATTTCAATCATGGCATCGTTCAACCCTTTGTCTTTGTGGTAATAAAATTGGAACATTTTTGGTGAGGAGATTGTTTGACCAATCTCTTCTAAACTGACTGTCCCCAAACTCGAAACCCCAAACAGGATTCGAGATTTTTCGGCGGCTAAAGCAACGGCTCTTTCCCCTCTGTAATGAAATAATCGTTGTAAGGCAGTTGGGGAACAAAATAGAGGCAGAGCTAGTTTCATTCCCATGACTTCAACGGAAGTATCTATAGCTTCAACTCCTGCCAAGACATTAGGAATGAGATCACATTGTTCATAAGCCTTAGTGTTTCTTCTATAAGTGACTTCATCATCGGCAGCCCCATCTATATAGTGAAAGACAGCAGAAGGTAATCTGGCTTTAGCCAACGCTCTAAAATCATGGGTATTACGACAACTGTCTATATTCATAATCAATTAATCTTACAAAATAAATTCCTGTTGATTTTTTGTTAGGCATTATACGACAACTGCACTGTTGAACGATTTTAGATCAGGCAAGGCAGGCAGCTAACTGTTGTCGCAGTTCATCTGCATTCAGATTGCGCCCGATCAAGACCATCTGGGTTTTCGGCGAACTCCGCCATTTTTCTCCTTGCAGATTAAACCGAGGACCACTCAGTTGAAAGACATTGCGGAGATCACTTTCTGCAAACCAAAGGATGCCTTTGGCTCGGAATACCTCTTTGGGCAACTGCTTGTGCAAGAATTTGTCAAACTTTTTCACATCAAAGGGGCGATCGCTCTCAAAGGCGATGGACACAAACCCATCAATATCTAGATGATCAGAATGGTGATGATGGTGTTCATGAGGATGATGGGTGTGAGCTTCATGATGATCATGCGAATGGTGATGATCATGCGAATGATGATCGTGATCGTGCTGAGTTTGCTCAATCTCTTCTTGAACGAGATCAGCATAGGCTTCTGGGTTATTGTATCCTACGTCCAAAATCAACGGTAACGACACCTTTCCCTGCTGGCTATGAAGAATCCTGGCACCTTCTTTGACAGTACGAATGTAAACTTCCAGGTTCTGAATTTGGTCTGGGTCTACCAGATCGATTTTGTTCAAAATCGTGACATCGCTGTAGGCGATTTGGTTAAGAGCCGCTTCGCTGTCAAAGTGATCGGGGGTAAAGGTTTCAGAGTCAACGACGGTAATGATCGAATCAAGTCTGGTCAAGTCGCGTATTTCTGTCCCCAAAAAGGTCAGAATAATGGGCAGTGGGTCAGCAACCCCCGTGGTTTCAATTACCATGTAATCCACTCGCTCGGTACGTTCTAGTATGTTATGAACCGCATCCACCAACCCATCATTAATCGTGCAACAAATACAGCCATTGCTGAGTTCCACCATATCTTCATCCATCGACACGAGTAACTGACTATCGATGTTAATATCCCCAAACTCATTCACCAAAACCGCCACCTTTAGATCTTGGCGATTGTTCAAAATGTGGTTGAGTAATGTAGTTTTACCACTGCCGAGAAACCCAGTGATGATTGTGATAGGCATTCTACGTTTAGAAATGTCCATCGTGGTTGAATTAGAAAGAGTTGCTGTGTCAATCATACTAATTCCTTGATAAAAATAATAATTTTCATGAGATAAGCTCCTTGTTGCTTTGGACGAATCTTAGGGCTTTTATCTACCAGCCAGGCTAGTAATTTTACCTGTAAATTTTCCATTGATAGACAGAGAAATTATCTGGTGGTGTTCTCCAAATATTGCTACAGTTGCTAAGACTCACTCACAATAAAGATTGGAGCTAGACTAACAACACAATGACAACACCCCCCATTAATCACGCAAATGCAGCAACTCCTGCTTCTGCCACCGCCTGATCCTGTTCACCATTGCCACCACTTACTCCGATCGCTCCTACAACTTGACCATTGCGCTTGAGGGGCAGTCCGCCTGCAAAAATCATAATTCGTCCCTGATTTGAGGCGTGAATCCCATAAAACTGGTCGCCAGGATTGGCATTTTTTCCAAGTTCACCCGTGGCAATATCAAAGGCCCTAGACGTAAAAGCTTTATTAATTGAGATATCAATACTACCAATCCAAGCTCCATCCATCCGAACGTGAGCCACCAAATTCCCCCCACTATCCACGATCGCAATATTCATCGGTTGCCCAATTTCCTCAGCTTTCGCTTTTGCCGCGTTAATAATCGACTCTGCTTCTTTGAGGCTGACGGTGTAGGACTGTACTTCTAGCATAACTTTAACTCCAAGTTATTCGATTCAATCGCTTAAAATGAGGATAAAAGGATTCCCATCCGTCCCTGCTGATCTCCCTTGAGCGCATCGCTGGCTTTTGGCTGAGTGCTGAGACAGAAAGGGCCTGCCCAGACATTCTCTCTGCTAGTTGGCTTTCCAAGCGCAAAAAGAATTTGTGCTGTGGTAGAGCGTATGGAGAATTTGACAGCATCACCAGTCTGGTTAAAAGCGATCGCTTGATGGGGAACAATGGTCTTCAGAGGATCTGAAGACTCGACCATAACTGGGGGTGTTGTCATTGTCTTGTTAGTAGCCATTGTGATGTGTAGACCGGAAGCCATGACTGGAGTCCGGATTCTGTCAAGATCTGATGCCGGCCATATTGTCAGTACAACGGTACCCCGCCCGCAAAGCCTGGTTAATTTCGACGACATGGTGAGAGAAGTTTCTGTCACTCTCCTTGGCATCCGGTAGCCGATCTGCCGCAGGCTGGGTCGTAATCACCGCTCCCGACGGTACATACTTACCGGGAGGAATCTCCACATCCTGAATCAAGGCATGCATCATCACGATGCACCCATGTCCTACCTGAGCGTTAAACACCGTCGAGCGAGACCCAATAAAACACTCATTGCCGACGTAAGCCGGGCCGTGGATCAACGCCACGTGAGCAATACAGGTGTCGTGGCCAATCCATACTGAGTAGGCTTGCTGGTCATCTCCCAGGACACGCCCCTGCTCTAACCCATGAATGACCACCCCATCCTGAATGTTGGTATTCGCCCCAATGTAAAAGGGAGTTCCTTCATCCGCTCGAATAGAGGTATTCGGGGCAATCATCACATTTTCCCCCAGGAGCACATCCCCAATCAGGCTGCACTGGGGATGGACATAGGCAGAGGCGGCAATAGTGGGCTGCTCCAGGTCGTGGTCCCAGGGAGTGGGAGGGGCAGATTGATGGCGTAGTGGCATGGTACCTTCCTCGGTTCAGAGTTGTGTGGGATTGGGAGCATCCCCATAGACAGTGGTGGGATCAAATGTTTTGGTGGTTTCCGTCAAGGTCAAGGCAATAGTCCGATTCGCTTCAATATCCCCCTCACCAAGGGATATCTGGCGGTAAAAGCAAGAGCGATAACCCACATGGCAACTGGCTCCTGTCCCGGCCACCTTGACCTTCATCCACAGACAATCCTGGTCATCGTCAATCAGCAATTGCTCGACGGTCTGCACCAGACCGCTGGTAGCTCCCTTATGCCACAGATGCTGACGACTGCGGCTATAGTAGTGGGCTTCCCCTGTTTCTAGGGTTTTCAGCAACGCTGCTTCATTCATATAGGCGTGCATCAGCACTTCGCCAGTGGTGGCATTCGTGGTGACGACCGGGATTAGCCCCTGGGCATCAAACTTCGGAGCCAGAAGCATCCCTTCTTCAACGGCTTTAACCGAAGTGCGGGCAGCAAAGGGTGATGACATATGGAAAATTGATAATGATAATCATTATTGCATATAGGGCGGCTGTTCAGCAACTAACCTAATGACTTAAAGCTAATCTTAGTAGATCACAAACTCGGCTAGGTCTTTTACGGAATGGGGGTTTCAGCCAGCAGGTCTCATTTCTCAAAAGCTTTACTACATAAGCTTTTACAGTTATGCTTGGAAAATTTGGCGATCGCTTCTTGATGCAGTCGCTCATGGGGGAGACCCCCAAGACCGCGCTGCATCGCTTTTGGTTCGGCTTGTTCTTATCAGTTTGGCGCAACTTTAGGGATGTTTAGTGTGGCTTCGTTACCTTATTTGGGAATTCCTTACTTACTTTACCTAACCACAACTACTTTAATATATACTCACATCATTTCTTCCCCTACAGCAAAATTGACTCAAAATTCCCTGGTAATTGAAGGAAGAGCATTTTTAGAATTCCCCCGTTGGTCGGTAATTTGGCGCAAAGCTAAGTCAACTATTAAGCAATTTTTGCTCAATGCAATTCCCATCTTTTTAATTATTACGATTATTGCTTCTGTCTTGAATTGATTAGGAGCTATCTCAACTTTAGCCAATATTATCAATCCTTTGATGGGATGGTTTAACCTACCCCCTGAAGCCTCATTGCCTATTGTTTTAGCGTCTATTCGCAAAGACGGATTGCTGCTGTTTGCCGAACCAGACACCTTGGCTATGTTGACCCCATTACAAGTTTTGACTGGAGTTTATCTAGCAGGCGTATTGCTGCCCTGTTTAGTTACTCTGTTAACCATTATGCAGGAAAAATCTTCTCGATTTGCCTTATTACTGTTAGGTAAACAGGCGATCGCGGCGATTGGTTTTTCTTTATTTCTTGCGTGGAGTGGACTGTTAATTACTTAAATTAGGCCTAAAAATTATGGTTGTTTGAACTATTATTTTTAAAATTGAACACCTTTTTCATCCGTTAGAACGAACCATGGGAACAATCCAAGACCTCGAAGCCGTCGTTAATGGATACTTAAGGTTTTCGGTTCTAATGGAGATCAGCCATTAGAGGTAATGGGGAAAGAGCGGTGTAAATCCTTCGCTGTCCCGCAACTGTGATGAGATTAGTCTTGAACAAATCTCTTAGTCAGAATGCCCGCCGATAACTTAATCCATGTTCGTAATGGTCTGCGAGGTACAGATTGTGGTCAGTATGATTTGTTTAGGGAAGTATTATCCTCAAAGGTTTTTTATTCAAAAAATGTCTTCTAGTTTGGCAAATCACACCAAACTAGAAGCAATATCTTCTTTAGAAGACTCTCAAAATAAATTAGTCTCAAGTGAGAAAAGTCGGGTTCGTCGCTCAGCAGCCATGATCGGCCTAGCTATTTCTCTGGGCGCAAGCGGTATGTTGTTGAGCCAAGACAAACCAGCGATCGCCGCTAATTCTGTGACGGGCAATACAGCTATTACCAATCTTCCTAATTTTTCTGATCGGCGCAGCGAGGAGAGTCAACTCTCTCCTTTAGCCCTGAAGTATAAAGTAGAAAAAGGAGATACTATTGCCAAACTGGCTTACAACTATCAAGTCAAACCAGAAG
>JBCDDV010000118.1:0-7116 GCA_039180145.1 Cyanobacteria bacterium P01_G01_bin.49
AATTGAGTAAGATTAATCTATATTAATTGTTTATTATTTGATTTTTAACCAACTAAAAATCTGATCAATAGTTAAATTTAAAGCAATGTTATCTAACATAGGTAAATTTTGCAGCTTTGGTTCGTTACTATTATAAACCACTGGCATTTGCTGCGGTTGAAAAACAAAAATTAATCGTTCATCAGGATCAATTAACCAACCTAGCTGACTGCCATGCTGTAAACAATAAAGAATATTATCAATCACTTTCGTTGATTTTTGATTAGGAGAAAGAATTTCAATTGTCCAGTCAGGAAATGAATTAAATTGATTAGCAATATCACCTTCTTTAGTTGTCGGAATTCTTTGCCAATAAAATATACAAACATCTGGCACAATAGAACGATTGCCGAAGTTACAACGTAGTTCAGGTAAAGCATAAGCGATTTTTTCTGTTCCTGCAACCTGATTAATACTTTCACAAAGTTGGTACTGAAGTTTACTATGTTGTCCTTGAGGCACCGCCTTTTGTCTGATTTCTCCATTAATATATTCCCAAGCAGGAGATTCATCAATATTCGATTGATTGAGAAAGTCTTCAAGACTAATTGGTAAAATTGGGGTGGTAGTCATAATCTGAAATCACTTACTATTTTCCACAAAAGATTGCAAGGAAATAGGGGAGAGGGAGAGACAATGAACAACTAACAATTAACAACTAACCACTAACTATTTACTCCTAAACTCCTACACTTCTATTACAGAATTCTTGTCAGAATGCTCGGTCATCTCTTCTTGTGCTAAATTGATAACACGATGTTCAACGGCTGCTTTAACAAACCCTAAAAATAAAGGATGAGCGCAATTGGGACGAGAACGAAATTCAGGATGAAATTGTGTCGCAATAAAAAACGGATGATTGGATAATTCAATTATTTCTACTAATCGTCCATCAGGAGAGGTTCCACTAACAATATAACCCGTTTCTAATAATAAATTCCGGTAAGCATTATTAAACTCATAACGATGACGATGACGCTCATAAATCACTTCTTGTTGATATAGTAAAGCGGCCAAAGTATTAGCCGTAATTCGACAGGGATATAGTCCCAAACGCATGGTTCCCCCTAAGTCTACAATATCCTGTTGTTCGGGTAACAAATTAATCACAGGATTTGTCGTTTCTGGTTCAAATTCTGCACTATTAGCATTATCCAAATGGGCCACATTTCTTCCCCATTCAATCACGGCACACTGCATTCCTAGACATAATCCTAAGAAGGGAATCTTCTGTTTTCTTGCATATTCAATGGCCTGAACTTTGCCATCGACTCCTCGAATACCAAACCCCCCAGGAACGATAATGCCACTAACATCTTTTAAGTATTTTTCTGCCCCATAATTTTCAATATCTTCTGCGTTAATCCACCGTAATTTAACATCACTATCAATGGCAATACCTCCATGACCCAAAGATTCAACTACTGATAAATAAGCATCACTCAACTGCACATATTTACCGACTAAAGCAACCTCAATTTGTCGCTTAGGAGACTGCATTCTCTCGACTAAAGTTTGCCATTGGGTTAAATCTGGTTGACGGGGTTCTAAGTGTAATAATTCTAAAGTTTGTTGGGCTAACCCTTCTTGTTCAACAATCAAAGGAACTTCATAAATACTGCTAGCATCTTTAGCCGTAATCACCGACTCTACCGGAACATCACAAAACTCCGAAAGTTTTTCTTTCATCCCCTCTTTGAGAAGGCGATCGCAACGACAGACCAAAACATCGGGTTGTATGCCAATGGATCGCAATTCCTTCACCGAATGTTGGGTTGGTTTCGTTTTCATTTCTCTAGCAGCAGGAATCCAAGGAATTAGGGTAACGTGCATATAAACCACATTAGTCCGTCCTACATCCTTACGAAACTGACGAATGGCTTCTAAAAAGGGTAAAGACTCGATATCCCCAACGGTTCCCCCAATTTCGGTGATCACCACATCAGGATTGGTATTTTTGGCAACTCGATGAATTCTTTCTTTAATTTCATTGGTAATATGGGGAATTACTTGTACTGTTCCCCCCATATAGGCCCCTCGTCTTTCTTTATTGATGACTGCTTGATAGATAGATCCGGTTGTTACACTATTCAGACGGGACATCGCTGTGTCAGTGAAGCGTTCATAGTGGCCTAAATCTAAATCCGTTTCTGCCCCATCATCAGTCACAAAAACTTCCCCATGTTGAAACGGACTCATGGTTCCTGGATCGACGTTAATATAGGGATCGAGTTTGAGAATGGAAACAGAATAATTTCTTGATTTAAGTAATCGTCCTAAACTCGCTGCAACAATTCCTTTCCCAATACTGGAAACCACCCCTCCAGTCACAAATACAAATTTAGCCATAAAAAGTTTTTTGAGATTGCATTTATCACGGTTTCTCCATGCCCATTCTAACCTGTCTATTCCTTCTGGATACCTTATTGATGGTTAAGATAAGATGAGATGTCTAAGTACCTGGACAAAAATAAACGTTACTGTGAAATGAGCAGGGGAGACCGGAGTAGGGAGCAGGGAGAGGGGTTACAGCTTACTTACATTTCTTCTCTACTGTTCATTTTGTTTACGTCCGACCACTTAGTAGACAATCAATTCACTCTTTGACAATCTTGGGGATTCTATCATTAACATCTCAGATAACTTAACTAATTCTTATGGTTAATTCAGAATTTAGTCATTCATGCCTCAGTTGACTCCGGCAGACTGTAAATTATCGAAGGAAATTCAAGGCGTTATTAAGACCTTGAGAAGCCCAGAAGGAGTCTTCAATGCCAAGTTCATCAGTATTGACTACCGTAAAAAACGCTATCCGCTCTCAAGAAATCTCAAAAAATCCTCTAGCTTTGACGATGCCGTTATTGGAGGAGACTGAAGCATCAGATCTAATCTTGTCGTGTGGTGAATTAGGGCCAGATCCCAGCTCAGATTATTTTACCACCCGTACCAAAAATCTCGCTTACGTTCTTTGTCTGAATGGAGCCTGGTTTCAAATTCGGGCAGACTTCTTCGTTCAACCTCAGCAATACAATGATTTTTCCGGTGGTTACAAACGTTGCTATCGGGAAATGCCCAAGGAATTTTTGGATTGTGATGCAACGAAAAAGGTGCTAAATGCTTTCAAATCGACTTACAATATTCCAGATAACGAGCCAATCTTGGTGCAGGTGCAGAAAAGTCACGTGACCACAGAAAATGCAGGTCAATGCTTGACTGGACAAGGTATTCACTCAGATGGGGCTGACAGAGCCATTTTAGTCTGCTTGGAGCGCAACAATATCAAGGGGGCCAAAAATGCCATTTATGGTGATTTAGAAGGCAAACAAGCTCTTATTAATCCTTTCGTCTTAAAAGAAGGTCATGCCATGCTGTGGCACGACAACCAAGTCTTTCATGATGTTCAGCCAGCCCAAGGTGTAGACTTAGAGAGAGAAAGTTCCCGAACGGTTCTCATCGCACACTATCCCGCAATTCATTATTTAACAGGAACTATTAATCCCAATAATTCCCTAGGGACTAAGACTGTCGCTAAAAGCAGACAACTTCGGCTTAGAATATCACAAAATTAATGATCTTTGGGAGACAACCATGAACTTAACCGATGAATTAAAGCACCTACAAGAACAATTTAAAGCCAAACAGCCTGAAGAAGTAAAAAAAGTGATGGCATCGGCCACCAATGACTTAATTCGCCAGGGAATTGCGCAAAATAGTCTTAAATGTGGCGACACTATGCCTAATTTCCGTTTGTCCAACGCACTAGGTAAGACAAGAGAATTACAAGACTTGCTTCAGAAGGGAACAGTCATTATTTCTTTTTATCGAGGTGGATGGTGTCCTTACTGCAATTTAGAATTACGCACTTTGCAGCAATATCTTCCTCAATTTCAGGCACTAGGAGCTAACCTAGTTGCTATTTCTCCAGAAACGCCAGATAACTCCCTTTCTACCACCGAGAAAAATGAGTTAACTTTTGAGGTTTTATCTGATGTCGGAAATCAATTTGCTAAAACGTTAGGCTTAGTATTTACTCTTCCTGAAGCTTTACGACCAATTTATCAGAATTTTGGCATTGATCTTGCTGCTTATAATGGGGATAATAGCTTTGAGTTACCCATTCCTGCTACTTATGTGGTCACACAAGATACCAAGATAGTCGAGGCATTTATTGAGCCAGACTATACTAAGCGACTTGACCCAGAAGCGATTATCTCTACCTTAGAAAATCTCTCCAAAAATAGATAAATTAGGACAGTAATCTTGGAATTCTTCACTTAATTTGAAAGTTTGGAGCAATGAAAATGACACTTTCAATGTATCAAGCGGCTATTCCCCCTCTGACTCACAGTCTAAATAGCTTGGTAAGCATTCTTGAAAAGGGAGCAGCCTACGCTGAAGCTAAAAAGATCGCCCCTGGGGTTTTAATCGGTTTTCGTCTCTATCCTGATATGTTTCCCCTCTCTCGACAAGTGCAAATTGCTTCTGATATTGCCAAACGTGGTGCAGCTAGACTAGCAGGAGTCGAACCGCCTGCTATGGAGGATGACGAGGCTACCTTTGACGAACTAATTACTCGGCTTCAAGAGACAATTGCTTATCTCAAAACCTTAACCCCTGAACAGATCGACGGGACAGAAGCGAAAATCATTGAGTTGCCTGTGGGTGGAGAGACAATGACCTTTGATGGACAATCATTTCTGCTCTATTTTATACTACCTAATCTCTATTTCCACGTGACCACAGCCTATGATATTCTTCGTCATTGCGGAGTCGAGTTAGGGAAGCGCGACTATCTCGGCGCACCTCAAGCGTAAGCTGTTGTGCATTTAAACTGGGTATTTTAGGTTTTGGGACAAACGCTCAAACTCTTTCTCTCATATCCCATCTCCCTGCTCCTTACTCCAAAGCTCCCATGCAGTCTCAAGTAGCAATTTGAATTATGAACAGCTTAGGGTTAGTTTTGGTTTATCCTTGTCTAACTAATTATTGACTTCTGTTGCAATTCCTCGTGAATTTAAGAGAACTTTGCGTTTTCTAATAGCAACTTGTTGTAAATCAATAATGCGATCTGTTTCGTCTACAATTTCCCCTGTCAAAACTTCTAACACATCCTCTAAAGTAACAACTCCTGAAACTCCGCCATATTCATCTAAGACAACCATTAAATGTTCACGGGTATTTTGGAAGTTTTTTAGAAGTTTATCCGCTTTAATACTTTCGGGAACATAATGAACAGGACGAATTAAATTAGTAAGTTTTTGGTCTTTATGATCTTCAATGATTGAAATTAATAGGTCATTTTTTAAACAATAGCCAAGAATTTTGTCAATCGATTCATCAATAATTAAAATGCGACTGTGTTCAGAATTAATAATCTCGTCCTGGCAGTCGGCTAAGGTTAACTCTCCTTTTAAAAAAGTTAAGATCACTCTGGGAGTCATTAAATCTGCCGCCGTCAGATCATTTAATTGAAATACCCGTTGAATCATTTCTGCTTCATCATCTTCAATTACCCCTTCTTTGTAACCAATCATGGTTAGAAAGCGAATCTCTGCTTCATTAGTTGTCGGCAGTTTTTTAGACTTTGTCAAGGGAGAAGTAATTTGTTCCATTAGCCAAACAATCGGGGTAAAAATAAGGGCTAAAAATTGTACTGGAATCGCCACAATTAAAGCAATCGGTTCTGCATATCTTTCCCCAAGAGTTTTCGGAACAATTTCACCACAGACAATTATTAAAAAAGTTAGGACACTAGAAAACAAACCTAACCAAGCATCACCAAAAACCTCAGTAGCTAAACTACCAATGACAATACTACCAACAATATTAAAAACATTGTTGAGAATAACAATTGTTGCAATTGGCCGATTCATTTTACTACGAATTGACTGCAAAGCGACAGGAGCAGGCTTCCTAGATTGTGCTAATTGTCTTACTTTTACCCTTGAAATAGAAAATAAAGCAGTTTCAGCACAGGCACAAATTGCTGATCCCGTTAAAACGATGAAAATTATAAAAACAAGGTTTAACATAATATTTTAACTAACAAATTTAGTCAATCGATAATTTAACTTTGTTGAATTTTATCCCGAATCATTAAAGCTGTTGCTGGAGCTAATAAAACGCCATTCCGATAATGTCCAGTTGCTAATAAAATATGAGGATAGTCTGGTAATGTTTTAATGATAGGTGCTGATTCTCCATCAGGACGAGGACGTTTCCCAAACCAAGTCTTAACAATGGTGCCATTTTTTAGATCAGGACAAAAGGCGATCGCTTGTTGTTTTACCTTTTCTAACAACTCTGATTCTGCGATGACGTTTCCCTTCTGATCAGGAAATTCAACTGTTGCTCCGACCCAATATTCATCTTTACTAAGCGGAACAATATGCACATCATCTCCCGTAATGACTGGCTGAAAATTGCCATCTCCTAATGGTTGATTTAACTTAATTTGTAACGCTTGTCCAAGAACAGGTTGAAGATGAACAATGGGTTTTAAGGGTTTAATTAAAGGGGTTGATCCTAATCCTGCTGCTATCACTACCCAATCTACTTTTAATCTCTGTTGTTGCGTGTGAATTTCATAGCATAGACTCTGATTTGTGTCGTCTACAGAGAGAGATTTTATTTGTTGAACTTTTAGGCCAAACTGGCAGTTAACACCATTTCTAGCAGATGCTTTGACAAGAGATTGGGTTAGAAAAGTTGGGTTGATTTGGCGATCTTGTGGGGAATAAATAGCCCCCATAACCTTTTCGTTTTGAATCTGAGGACATCTTTTTGAGAGGGTCTTTTGATCCCAGATTTCCAATTTATAACCTTGAGAATTGCGAAAGCTAATTAATTTTTCCCATCTTTCTAAGGAATCTTCGACAAAGCGTAACATTAAAATCCCTTGATGATTGACTGGGACAGATTCTCCCGTTAACTCTTCTAACTCAGGAATTAAAGTTTCATAACGTTGTAAACTCGTCTGACGAAGTTTCCAACCTCTCCCCTTCATTTTATGACTAATAATCCCCATTAATACCCCTAATGCGGCTCCTGTTGACCCTGATGCGGGGGATTTTTCAT
>JBCDDV010000119.1:0-7105 GCA_039180145.1 Cyanobacteria bacterium P01_G01_bin.49
ACTGAACCAACCCTTTTTGTTCTCGAAACTTAGATAAGAAATTCTTCCACTTAGAAACTGTTAAATTGTGCAAAATTTCTGATAAACTTTGATCCTGTTTAGGTAAGACGACATAAAAACTAAAGCGTCCTTCTCCGTAGGGTAATTTAACAGATTGTAGTTGGGGAGTTTCTAGATAATGATATGTTCCCTGACGCGACATAAAAGGAGAGTTTTTTGCTTTTTTGCCTGGTCTGTAAAAAGGCTTATCTTCAGTCAAATTTTCATCAAATCCAGTTTGCCAATTCCCCTGAAAATAGGAAGCATTGGTCAATAACAAAACATCCTCATCTCTAACCTGATTAATAATTTCGTGTATTTTTCCTTGAGTATTTTCTTTGGCCCAGCCGTTAATAATTCTACTCGCTTCATCACTCGAAAAATTCAAATTAGTAATTTGAGAATTATAATAATGCTGATTTTTTTTAAGAAACTTATAGCGGAAAGAAAATCCCTGTCTAGCCCAAAGAGAGTCTACCATAGTCAAACTTACTTGAGGACTATGATTATTCAAGTCAGTTTTTAAAGCTCGATTAGCACGGTTGAGTGCATTAATATTGACACCCCGAATTCCTAGTAATGTCGCAATTTCTTGTTGAGTTTTCTCGGTTGCGCCATTGTAAAGCATCGATAGGGTAAAAGTAATGCCAGTGGGGGAAATAAAAATATTTTGCGGTTGATCACTTGTCGTGGCCAAGGTAGAAAATAATTTAAAGCCAAATTGTGTTTGTGCTTTAACAAGAAGTCTCTCATCCCAAGACTGTTTAGGCAAAATCATCCGAGGAGAAACTTCTTGCAACTCTTGAGCGTCTGCTAATATACTCAAGAAACGAGTTTTTGAGAAGGAAACCAATCCACTAAGAAAAAATAGAAAAATAAAGCCGACTAAGGCTTTGGTTGTTCGTTTCGTCCTCATCACCATTCATCCTATCTATAGTAGAGCAATGTGTATCGTTTCTAGACTGAGAGGAACCAAGCCTCAAAGTGCTTCTCCTGTTACCCTGATGTTAACTTTCAAAAGCCTCATTTTCCATTTATAAAATAATTCCTCCTCTTCAGAGGATATACTTGATCGCTAAACATGAACCCTTAAAATTGTAAATAAATAATTACAACTATCAATGCAGTGCCTAGATGAGGGCAAGGAACGGAGGTAAGCCAAGACTGTGAATATTCAAGAACTTATGGACAAGGGTGGGGTTGCTATGTGGCCTCTGCTTATTTTGTCAGTATTAGCCTTAAGTACAATCATTGAACGCTCCTGGTTTTGGGCAAGATTTCTCTTAAAAGAAGGGCAAATTGTCAACCGAGTGATGAATGCTGCTGATCGTAGCTGGGATTTGGCTCCAAAAGTGGCTAAAGAATATAGTAAACATCCCATTGGTAATTATCTTTACACACCGCTGAAATTAGTCAATCCCGATCCTGAAATATTTCATTTAGCCTTAGAGTCGTCTGCGGATGATCAATTAGCTTTAATGCGACGAGGGGACAAAGTTTTAGAGTCTGTCATTGCCCTCTCTCCCTTGCTAGGATTGCTAGGTACTGTATTAGGACTGATTACTTCTCTGAGTGACATTCAAATTAGTGACTTTGGAACCTCTTCAACAACAGGTGTTACCCTAGGGATTGGTGAAGCTTTAATCTCAACGGCAACTGGCTTAATTGTTGCCATTGTTAGCTTAGCCTTTTATCGAATTTTCCAATCTCTTTGGTTTAGTCAAGTGCGGATATTTCGTAAAGTAGGCAGCGAATTGGAAGTTATCTATCGCCAAAATTGGATAGAGACAGATCTTGATTCTGTTGCTGATATGAAAAATCCCCCACCAAATCCTCCTGGTAAATTTGACAAATAATTTCTGCTGATTCCTCACTTTTAAGAAATTTAAGCAATCTCTATGACTCAGATTCCTTCTAAAAATTCTCGCAAAAGAAACTCTCATACCCATGCACGCCCCCTAAAACTTTGGCAAGATTCCTCACAGCAACAAGAAGTGCGCATCGAAATCGTACCCATGATCGATGTAATCTTTTGCATTTTAACCTTCTTCATTTTGGGGGCTGTGGGATTATCTCGTCAGCAAGCCATCAGTTTAAACCTGCCCAAAGCCGGTTCAGGAACACCACAAATGCGAGAAATGCTTGTGGTTAGTCTCGATGATTTTGGCCAAGTGTACGTTGAAAAACAATTGGTAACCCGCAACCAGCTATTTGATGCCATTAAGAACTATTATCAGCTAAACTCTGAAGGTTTAATGGTACTTCATGCCTCTCGAAATGCTAGTTACAACGAAGTTGTTGAGGTATTGGATATGTTACGGGAAGTCGGGGGTGATCGCGTTGCCCTGGCTACCTTACCGGGGGAATCAGACGGTGATTCGACATTGAATGATCCTAGTCTTAATCCCTTACCATCAGGAACGGAGTTGCCAGGAGGGTATCCCAATACTTTTCCCCAGACTTCCCCGACAAATCCTTTAGATCCCGCTCAACCAGGAGAATCAATACTTCCTCAAACCACAACACCGGATAATTAAGGGATTGAACCTAGGGAATATGAGGAAATCCTGTTTTTGATCTAACTAAACTTGTTGCTTGTTTGCCTAACACCAACTTTAACCATAGTTTGATAGTTCCTTAAGGCATTCTGCGACAAGCAAGTAACTGTTCTTCTAAAGCAGCAATGCGGTTATAAGCGGCTGTTAGCTGTGCTGTAAGTCGTCTGACCTGAAGATCAGTTGTTAGTAATGGCTCTGCTTCAGAAGCAATTAAGCTGTGACTCTCACGATCATCGAGCAAAATGTCCTTATGCTCCATGACAGATTGATAATGTCCAGTCCTGGGTAAAGATTTAGGATTTGGGCTGGATGTTATATGAGAATAAGGTTGTTGGTTGTTGACCATGGCTTCAGGTGACAGATGAAATTCTCCCATCTGTTGGCTAAGCGTTTCAACAATATGATGAAGTTGAGTGACTTTTTGATTCAGTTGATTAATTTGCTGCTGTAGCCCATCCATAGGAATGCCCATCACTAAAAACTGTGCTATTTTTAATCCTAAAAGTGACTGGGACAGATGGTTACAGATTTCTGATTCATTTAACGATTACTTCACTACTCTTCATTAAACGATAAACTGATAAATCAACCTTGATACAATAACTTTCATGGTAAGCCGTCGTTCTTTTTTAATGGGTACAGGAGCTATCGCTCTAGGTCAATTGCTATCAGGGTGTGGTCAATCTTCTGATTTACGAGTTTTGTTATTACAAGGCTCAATTCCCCCTCAATTACTTCATGCTTTTGGTCAACAATTACCATCGTCTTCTTTATCGTTTAAACCTCAAGCTCAGTTAAAGACGTTATTTGAGCTACTAGAAATTTGGCAGGGAAAAAACGAAAATAACCAAGGTGTCTTAAGCCATTTGCCGAAAATTCCCTTAGTAAATCCCAAACCTCCTGTTATTAGTGATTTGGTCACCCTGGGTGATGCTTGGTTAGCTCAGGGGATTCGAGATCAGCTAATTCAACCATTGTTAATCGATGATCTTGAGAATTGGCAAACGCTTCCATCTCGTTGGCAACGGTTAGTCAAACGAGATGGACAAGGCAATCTTCAAGAAAATGGGCCAATTTGGGGGGCCCCTTATCGTTGGGGAACAACGTTGATGGCCTATCGGCAAGATAAACTAGACTGGAAACCTCAAGATTGGTCAGATTTATGGGATGAGAGATTGCGCGATCGCGTTACGATTATCAATCAACCTAGAGAAGTGATTGGTTTAACCTTAAAAAAATTAGGCCAGTCTTATAATACTGCTGACTTAGCCCAAGTACCCGGCTTAAAATCCGAATTATTTGCCTTACAAAAACAAGTTAAATATTATAGTTCTCAACACTATCTACAACCATTATTAATCGGCGACGCTTGGTTAAGCGTTGGTTGGTCTAGTGATATTTTACCTTTGCTGACTAAAAACCCCGATATTAAAGCCGTGGTTCCCCTAGGGGGGACTTCTTTGTGGTCTGATGTCTGGGTTCAACCCAAAAATAATCAGTCTAATTTATCAGAAATTGCCAAACAATGGGTTAATTTTTGTTGGCAACCGCAAGCGGCTAATCTCATTTCTCTTTTCGCCGATGGCTCTTCACCTATTATCAATCAAGTTGCTCAAGATGAGCTTTCTGAAAAAGTTAAGGATAACCCATTGCTTTTCGTCGACCCAACGGTTTTAGATAAATGTGAGTTTCTCGAACCTTTACCGAAAAACGCAGAAGAAGACTACATCAATCTTTGGAAAGACATGAGAAACAGTTAAGCCGTTTCTAAGTGCCAAAAATGACTGTCAGTTGCTGGGTTCAAATGCCATTGTTCTTCATTTTGCGCTACATCTTGGCAAAGTTTTTGCACGACAGATGTCAGAATAGGCTTAGCCTGATCGATAACGTTTGCTGACCACAACCAACCATTGAGATCGTATCCGAGAACCATTAAAGCTTGCCCTTCGTATCTACTCAAATCGAGTTCATCGGACTCTGGGGATTGACTATCATTCACTGGAAGGGTCGTTAAACGAAGATAAAGTCCCTGCTTGCTTGTTGGCAATAACAGTTTGAATTTTCCGGTTTCTACTATTCCTAAAAAACGATTATCCATGATTCTCTCTCCTCAATTGCCGGAATATGATTAAGGTTTCTCCTAATTGAAAGCGATGTAGAAGAGATTTTACATTTCTCTGATTATCCTACAACCAAGTCTCCTAGACCGACTTATTCTTCGCCTCCACCAATCCCAATTCCTGTGTTATATATTTGAGCGTTAGTAATGTCTAGATTTTCCATTGACGCCCCTCTAACATCGGCATCATAAATCATCGCCTGAGTGAAGTCGACGTTGTCTAAATCCGCATTATTCAACGTTGCGTTAGTCACCATTGCCTTGGTCAAGTTGGCCCCTTGTAAATTAGCACCAGTTAAATCAGCCCCTTCTAGGTTGGCTTCTGTCAGATTTGCGCCTGAAAGATTTGCATCTCTTAAGTCAGCCCCAACCAAATTAGTATATCTTAAATCTTCGTTGGACAGGTCACAGCCTTGACAAAGGTTAGTTTCTAATAGCTGTTCAACATGAGCCGGGTTCCCCGCTATTGCTGAACCAGCGAACATGAAGGGAGTTGCTATTAATAATGTGCTTAAAATACCCGTTTTCATAATTTGACCTCCTCGTATCTTTCTCTTCTTATATCTACTACTAACCTAACGAATCGATTCCGGAAAACCCTCACCCGATTGGGCTATTTTTTTTGTTCCCTTTCCCTCGAAAGGTAGAGATGTAGACTGTTACAGTTAGAGTGACAATTATTTTTTTTTAATTATCATGTTGAATTTCAGCAATGTTTTTGCAGAAATTGCCTGTATTTTGGCGATCGCTACGGCTGTCGGAGGATTTGCGCTTTGGCTTCGCCAACCTTTAATTATGGCTTTTATTATTGTGGGAATTCTCATCGGGCCAGCCGGGTTACGGATAGTTTCTGCTAATGAAGAGGTAGAATTATTGGCAGAATTAGGGATTGCTTTATTATTGTTTGTGGTGGGATTAAAGCTCGATCCCCACGAAATTCAAGCCGTTGGCCCTGTGGCAATTATTGCGGGAATTGGACAAATTTTGATGACGGGTTTTTGGGGATATTTTATTGCTATCTTTTTAGGATTCAAAACAATTTCAGCTTTTTATATTGGTCTTTCTTTAACTTTTTCGAGTACCATTATTGTTGTTAAATTATTATCAGATCGACGAGAAATTGACGCATTACATGGCAGAATCGCCCTAGGAATTTTGATTGTTCAAGATTTAGTTGTGGTATTGGCCATGATTTTTTTAACGGCTTTTAGTGATCCCTCGAATCAGTCTCTATGGCAAGAAATTTTGGCGGTTTTATGTAAGGGAAGTGCTTTTTTACTGTTGATTGCTCTCTTAACCCGTTATGTTTTGCCTAAATTGCTACACGTTTTGGCTCATTCAACAGAATTATTATTAATTTTCGCGATTTCTTGGGCGATCGCTTTAGCTGCTATTGGTGATGCTCTAGGGTTTAGTAAGGAAGTTGGAGCATTTATCGCTGGTGTTGCTTTAGCCTCTACCTCTTATCGAGCAACGTTGGGGGCTAAATTAGTCAGTTTGAGAGATTTTTTACTACTCTTTTTCTTTATTAATTTAGGTATTCATATTAATGTTAATCATTTAGGATCAGAAGTAATTCCTGCTCTAATTTTTTCTCTATTTGTTTTAGTGGGAAAACCCTTGATGCTGATGGTTTTAGTTAGTCGTGTGGGATTTAGTAAATATACCAGCACAATCACCAGTTTGTCTTTAAGTCAAATTAGTGAATTTTCTTTAATTATTGCAACTTTGGGGGTTAGTTTAGGTCATATTGATGAAAACATTTTAGGCTTAATTACCTTGGTGGGTTTGATTACTATGGGGGTGTCTACTTATATGATTATTGATGCTCACACTCTTTACGAAAAATTGTCTCCTATCCTATCGCATTTAGAAAGATTGATTCCCCATGCTCAACAAAAATTGGGAGATTTAGGAACAATAAATCTTCAATCTGTTGATATCATTTTATTTGGATTAGGACGATATGGAGGCAGTTTGATCAAAGATTTGCAAGAGGAAGGATTAACAGTTTTAGGGGTTGATTTTAATCCTGAATTAGTAAGAGTTTGGCGCAGTCGAGGAATCTTAGCTTTTTATGGAGATGTGGAAGATCCAGAATTTGCCGCAACTCTTCCTTTAAATAAGGCAAAATGGGTAATTAGTACCCTTCCTGGAGAACGCATTGGACTCAGTTTATTACATACTTTGCAACAGCATAATTTTTCCGGGAAAGTTGCTTTAACAAGCACCGCAGTACGGCACAACAATCACTGCAACAGAGCACAGTAATCACTGCAGCACGGCACAACAATCACTGCAACACGATCCAACAATCACAGCAGCACGGCACAACAATCACTGCAACACGATCCAACAATCACAGCAGCACGGCACAACAATCACTGCA
>JBCDDV010000120.1:0-7051 GCA_039180145.1 Cyanobacteria bacterium P01_G01_bin.49
CACGAAAATTCCAGAACATTTGCAAGTTTCCATCTTGGTCATAGACTGTTCCTACACTCAACCGTAAATCCTGGTGCCTAAAAAATAACTCACTTTTATGAGAAATTATATCGGGTTGAGAATATTTTGTAACCCACAACGCTGCACCCTCTTCAAAGAATAAAGAACGCATCCAGGGATGTTTAGGATGAATAAATCCATCTTCTCGATTAATAGATTCTTTGGTTGCTTTCCATTGCCTTTCTTCAATTTTTCCATCGGGATAAGTATAGGAATTTTTTTGTGATAAAAGAGTTTTCTCTGTATTAGTGTCAAAACTTCTTAAGCTTTGTACAGAGTCAATCACTTTCCCCTCTGCTGTATATTTTGTCCAAGTTCCATACCATTTTTGTATATGATTTTGACAAAAGTTTTGCCAATTTTTTTCTTCTTTATTCATCAATTTAATCTTTACTTTCTTTATTCATATTCTGTTTTAACCAATTTCGTAAATTTTTTTCAGCCATAATTTCATCTTCTTTTGCTTGAATCAAAAATTCAGATAACCGTGTCTTGTCAATAAAAGGAAACGTCAGACTAACATTAACTTCTTGGTAGCGATCGCCTGATTTTTGGTAGATACGCCATACCTCTCCGTTATAACGCCAAAATTCTGGAACACCAATATTTGCATAGAGATTTAACTTATCAATATCTGTATTGGTAATATCCACTTCTACCACCAAATCAGGAGGAGGATCATGTTGCAAATCGACTCTTTTTCCTGCTACTTGATCATAGCTTTGAATATAGTAAGCTTTATCAGGTTCTGCTCCTCGATCTAAGTCTTTTCTTTCTAAGGTTGTCGATCCCATTGTTTTAATTTTACCTCCCATTTCAGATACTAAGAAGTAAATGAAACGTCCAATCAATTCACTATAAAATTCATGTTCTTCCAGAGGCCTAGTAATCTCTAAAGTACCGCGATCATAAATAAGATGTGCAGAACGTTTTCCTCCCAAAGCTTGTAAAATTTGTTGATAAGCTTGCCAGTTAAGATCATAAAAAATAACTCTTTGTTCACCCACAAGAGGCAATGGACTCAAATAAGAAGTTGCCATGATAATATTTAGTAGGTTTTCTTTAACAAAAATGCAGAGATTAAAAGTTTGGATTAAATTCTGATTTTACTTTATAATTTACAACTTTTTTAGCCAAGTAACAACATCTCTAGCTGCTTGTTCTTCAAAATTAGCAAAATTATGACCACATCCTTCATACCAAATAATATCTGTTATAGGGGAACAAATAGCAGCACTTTTCAAGGTTTCAAGACGTTCTCGATCATTGAAAAAATCTTGACTGCCACAAAGCATTAAAATAGGAATATTGACCTCAGCAATTGTTTTTAAATTAGCGGTATCTGCACTTGGACTCCACCAAGATAACCAAGCATCAGGACGGTGGGGAGAGAGCATTTTGTCGTAGGGAGGTTTACCAATCAATCCTTGATTATTCTGTTTATTTTCTAAAGCATTTTGTGCTTGTTTAACTAAACTTTGATAGTAGTCAGAACCCAGATGATTTTCCAACCAGTTTGCACAATCTTGAGTTGGTGCAAAATGAATCATTGCCATCACATTTGGATGATAGTATTGAACACAATAGCGCATAATACTATTGCTACCTAAACTTTGACCACTTAAAATAATGCCAGTGTAGCCTCTTTTTAATAAGCATTCGACAAAAGCATGAATGTCCTCTACATCCTTTTCTGCTAGTGATTCTAGACTACCACCATAACCACTTCGGTGTAATTCGATGACTATAATAGCAATTTTATGTTTGTTATAAATCTCAGCAAATTGAGTGGTTAAAGGTTCAGTAATTGGTGTTCCAGTTTTTCCTCGAACATGAAGGATAACTGTTTTGTTTTCTTGACACTCATTATTGTCCCAGAGTAGTCCTACTAAGGAGTCATTATCAGGAGTTTTAACCTTAATAATTTCACTAACTTCAACTAGATCCTTTTTATGTAATTGAAATTCGTGTGACTTCAAATATTTTAAATGGCTAATCCATGAATGAATGATATTTTTTAATTTATCCTGATTATTGACATCGGTAATCGTTGTTATTTCTAGTTTTTCTGTGATTGTTTCTAGTGGAGAAACAGCTAAAACAGGAATTGATGAGTTTGTCAAAAAATCTGATATTTTCGTATCTGCTTTCGGACTCCACCAAGATAACCAAGTGTCAAAAGATTGATAAATTAATAGAGATTCTTTTTGAGAATATTGAATAGTAAGATCAACCCATAATTCTTTCTCGCTTCCTTCTATCAGTTCAGGACTAGATTGATTTAATATTGCCTGATATCTTCCTTTTCCTATCTGACTTTTTAACCAACTATCTAAATTGGGAAAAGGACGAATTAAAATAATACCTTGAAGGTCATTATCCTCTTCTTTAGAGTAATATCTAATAGCATTTAATCCTCCAATTCCTTCTCCCATCAAAATAATATTTTGGCAACCCTGTGCCTTTAAATAGTCAATGCCTTGACGAATATCGTCAATGTCATCGTCAGGTATTGCTCTCATTTGTCCTTCTACCCCACGGCGACGCATTCCTAAACTCAAGAAAAGATATCCTTGCTTTGCTAATTCTTGGCCTAGGTAACAACCTGATGCTGTATAAGAATATTTATTCCAATCATGTAAGTAAATAATGGCTACTTTTTGAGAAGATAAATTAGTAGGCTGAAAAATAATTGAATAAGGCAGCTTGTGAGAAGAAGAGTCAATTAATTCTTGTGGAGGAAGTTTTAATAAATAAGGATTAACCATTCGATTGTAATAATTTTATTCGTCAATACTAAACACTATAATGGAGCTTGTATCAGTCGTTCTAAAGTTGCCTTCATTAAATCAGTTGTTTGAGCAAAAACAGTAAATACTAACGCTTCTCGATAGACTCGTTGAGCAGGATGTGATAAATAATTAGCTGCACCGCTAGACACTGTTACTGCTGCTTGAGAGCATCTTTGAGCTAGATTAATTGCCCATACTCTTAGCTTTAAATTCTCTTCAAAACGAGTAGAAGGAGTTCTCATTGCTTCTAAAATTTGAGTCTGACATTGATTAAACTCATCATTAAGTTTATTAAAGCCATTTTCAATAAAATCGAGTTGCTTAGTTTTCGACGTTTTTTCAATAATATCTAGTCCTGCTTTGGCACAGCCTAAAATTAAGAAGCTAGGAAAAAGAACAACTTTTTTATCGTTCTCATGAATTGCTCCTTTTTTCTGAACGATAATCACATTTTCCGTCGGTAAAAAGTAATGATCTAAAGTAGCAGTTACCGTATTAGTTGATTGCATTGCACACAATTTCATCGGCCCACTAAACTTGATGGTCTCACAGTTTTTTGGGCAAGGAATGATTCCTCTTAATTCTTTTCCATCAGGCAAAATTGCCCCAATAATAAAAGCATCGAAAAAACCAAATCCTGTGATCCAAGGAACATGACCACTGATATAATAACCTCCGCTAATAGGAATCGCTTTAACTAATGGTTCCCCTTGGCGACGTAATTGAGAAAACCCCTGTCCAATGAACTGCTTTCCTTGAACAATTTGGGGTAAATATTGCTGTTTTAATAGTTCATTTTCACTCGAAACCAGAGAACTAACCGCACCTTGATGTTGAAGTTGTAAAAAAGCTAATGCCCCAGAATAACGAGCGATTAATTGTTGAAACAAGTAAAAAGTTTCAGAATCAACCCCTAAACCGCCCCAAGCTTTGGGAATTTTGACCGATAATAATGAACGATCAGTTAATCCTTGTAACGCTTTTTTTAAAGCAGCCGGATCTTGATCGATTTCTGAAGATAAACAATCTTGCAGATAATTATGAACTGTTTCTAGTAATATTTCTGAATCATTCATCTTATTGTTTTCAAGCATGGCAAGATGAAATACTGATTGTTAGTGTAATTAAGAGCAAAGGTTTGAGCCTAAAATCGTTTTTTGGGTCGATAATTGGCCACAGATTCTACCAATCCTAAAGCAATAAAATTCGTCAATAAAGCTGATCGTCCATAACTTAACCAGGGTAAGGGAATGCCTGTAATGGGGGCTAATCCTACTGTCATGCAAATATTTAAAATTACCTGAAACGCAATCATTGATAACATGCCAATTGCCAATAAAGAACCAAAATTTTCTTTTGCCTGGCAAGCAATCATTACAAAACGAAAACAAATTAACCAAAATGCAATTAAAACACCAATAGAACCAATAAATCCAAACTGTTCACCCACTGCCGAAAAAATAAAATCGGTATGCTGTTCAGGAATAAAATTCAACTGGGTTTGAGTTCCCTCAAAAAGTCCCCGTCCCCATAATTCCCCCGAACCAATAGCAATACGAGATTGGATTAATTGATAGCCCCCACCCAAGGGATTTTTTTCTGGTTCTAAAAATAAGGTGAGACGATCCTTTTGATAATCTTTTAAGAGTCCCCACAACACATTACTTAGTTTTCCCGCCGCAAAATTGCCAGCCATTGCCCCAATGGTGAAGAGGAAACGTAGGGGTAAACTAATCCAGGCAATAACTCCCATCAGAATCGCCCAAATAATCCAACCTGGTAAGAAAATATTGAATAAAATTGCCGAAACAATCGGGGAAATCATCAAAATTAGCCAACCTGGGTGCATATTTGCCCAGTAAAGCATTCCCAAAGTAATCGCTCCAAATACTAACCCAGTCCCCAAATCAGGCTGTAGCATAATCAACACCCAAGGAACTGCTGTTACCATCAAAACACGCAACACAGAAGAAAGCGTTCGAGCATCTTTTTGATGCAACAAGGCCGCTAAGGTAATAATCAAGCCTACTTTAGCAAATTCTGATGGCTGAACGTTAAATCCCCCAATGCCAATCCAACTTTGGGCCCCATTAGCTGAAACCCCGATGGCAATTACGGCCATGAGGGAAATATTGGTAATTCCATAGGTCAACCAATGCCACTGCATTAAATTTTCATAGCGAATCCTAGCTAAAAATAGAGCGATCGCCACGCCAACCCCACCAAATAACCAATGTTGCCACCAGTCAACAGAAGTTTCATGGAGTTCTGTACTGCGAATCATCAAACCCCCCAAACTAGTTAATCCCACCACCAGCACTAATAACAACCAGTCAACCTTAGTCAAAGAAGACAACCATAGAGGCAAGCGACGTTTGCGACTTCCTCGATAATGGTAATTTGCGGCCCTTAGTACCATAATTGGGGAAACTCCTCACGGATAACAATAGATTAGATTTAGGCCAAAGCCGCTACCGATACTTTAGCAGCAATTTGTTGAGCGATCGCTGTCAACGCTTTAGCCGAGGCTGAGTCTGGAGCAGACATAACAATGGGAACCCCGCGATCGCCCCCTTCTCTGAGGGCAATTTCTAAGGGGATACAGCCCAATAGAGCCACTTGTAATTCTTTTGATGCTTTTTCTCCACCACCTGAACCAAAAAGGTCATAGGTGCGGTCTGGTGCATCTGGGGGAATAAAATAGCTCATATTCTCTACGATACCCAAAACATTGACCCCTAATTGTTCAAACATTTTTAAACCGCGACGAGCATCTAAAAGGGACACGGTTTGGGGTGTCGTTACAATTACGGCCCCAGCCATAGGAACAGCTTGGGCTAAGGTTAACTGAGCATCTCCCGTGCCTGGGGGCATATCGACTACTAAATAATCTAATGCACCCCAATTAACTTGATAAAGGAATTGACGAATAATGCCATTGAGCATGGGGCCACGCCACATCACTGGTTGATCAGGGTCAATTAAAAAGCCCATAGACACCATTTTCACCCCATAATTAAAAGCGGGTTCGAGGATGTCTCCCTGTTGTCCTTTTTGGACTTGCACTTGAGCTTTTTCGAGTCCTAACATGGTAGGGGCATTGGGCCCATAAATGTCAGCATCGAGTAGGCCGACCTTTGCGCCTGTTTGGGCTAAAGCAACAGCCACGTTAACAGCAACGGTACTTTTTCCCACGCCTCCTTTGCCGCTAGAGATGGCAATAATGTTTTTTGTTCCTGCGACAGACTGCTGGTTAGGTAAAGATTTCTGCTGGGGAGTTTCGGCTGTAACGTCTACTTCAACGGTTTCCACCCCTGATAACTGTTTCACTGCTTTTTGACAGTCTTCGACAATAAATTCTCGTAAAGGACAGGCAGGTGTGGTCAAAACTAGGGTAAAGCTTACTTTACTCCCCTCTACTGCCACATTGCGAATCATATTAAGGTCTACTAAACTTTTTTGCAGTTCGGGGTCTTGAACTGGACGTAATACGTCTAAAATTGTTTGGGTGTCTAGCATTGTGATCTATTGGTTCTCCTGATGGGGTAACCCTAACGGTTACACCGATTGCTTATGTCATAAATGTTAGCGGTTTTGGGCCACTTCTTGGTAAGGAATTGTCATGTAGTGCTATCTAGAAACAATTTAGAAGTCAGCATATTTAGATGACATTATTCCCTTACAATCAACCATTAACAATTAACAATCAACTAGATAATTAAATATCTCAACCAGACACCGACAAGCGATCAAGTTTTTATTGACTAGAAGTAATTCCTCTTTCTCGTAACTGCTGAACAAAATACTCTTCTAAAGAAGCACGAGCGCGATTTAAACTGATTAATTGAGCGTCTATTTTGGAGAGAAATTCGATAAATTCATGGGGGTTTCCCGTTAATTGTCCGTGCCAAGTATTTTCTATTTCTTTAATTCCTGAAATCCAAGGGTCTAAGTCTTCTTTTCTACCACCTTTAACGATAACTTGATAGACATCAGACCGTCCTAAAATTTCTTCTAATGACCCTACACATAAAAGATCTCCCCTCGCTAAAATTGCAATGCGATCGCAGATTCTTTCAATATCGGTTAATACATGGGAATTAAAAAAGATGGTCTTTCCCTGTTCTTTCAACGAGAGAACAATTTCTCTAACCTGATAGCGTCCCAACGGATCGAGTCCTGACATCGGTTCATCAAAA
>JBCDDV010000121.1:0-7021 GCA_039180145.1 Cyanobacteria bacterium P01_G01_bin.49
ATTTTTGTAGTATAATTGTAGTGTTTTAAATTAAATTTAACATTTATGCCTTATAAACCTTTAACTCTTTCTACCCCAAACCCAGTTTTATCCTGGGCAAATCACGATTTGGCTTCTGCTGAAACTCAGATGGCCAAAAATGTTGCTTCTCTACCTTTTGTCTATAAACATGTTGCTTTAATGCCTGATGTTCACCTAGGAAAAGGGGCATTAGTCGGGTCAGTTATTGCCACTGAAGATGCGGTTATTCCGGCTGCTGTTGGGGTGGATATTGGTTGTGGAATGGCAGCCATTAAAACCCCTTTTACTGCTAACCAATTAGAAGGAAAACTCAAACAAATTCGTTCAGAAGTTGAAGCAGCGATTCCTGTTGGATTTAATGAGAATAAAAACACTGATCGAGAGGTAACCAATTGGCAAAATTGGCGTAATTTCAAAGACTTACATCGAGGAGTACAAAAACTAGAAACAAAAGCATTACGACAAATGGGATCACTCGGAGGTGGTAATCATTTCATCGAAGTTTGTCTAGACACAGAAAACCAAGTTTGGTTAATGTTACATTCTGGTTCTCGTCACATTGGCAATAAATTAGCTCAATGTCATATTGGCACAGCCAAGGAGTTAGCAAAACTCGCAAACCTTCGCTTACCTGATCCAGATTTAGCTTATTTTGTGGCAGGGACAGATGAATTTTCAGCTTATTGGCGTGACTTACAATGGGCCCAAAATTATGCTCGTTTTAACCGTGAAGTGATGATGAATCGCTTTAAAAAAATTGTTGAAAAACATTTATCAGGAGGTAAACCAACTAAGCCTTTATTATCAGTAAATTGCCATCACAATTATGCTGAAAAAGAGGTACATTTTGATCAAGAAGTGTACGTTACCCGCAAAGGTGCTGTCAGAGCGAGACAAGAAGATTACGGCATTATTCCTGGATCAATGGGAGCAAAATCTTACATTGTCAAAGGAAAAGGAAACCATGATAGCTATTGTTCTTGTTCTCATGGTGCGGGGCGGTTAATGTCTCGAAATAAAGCCAAAATACAGTTTACCCTTGATGATTTAATCACCCAAACTCAAGGAGTAGAATGCCGTAAAGATTCAGGGGTTTTAGATGAAATTCCTGGAGCATATAAACCCATTGAACAAGTGATGAAACAACAATCAGATTTAGTCGAAGTTGTCGCAACTTTGAAGCAGGTTTTATGTGTTAAAGGATAACTTTTAAGCTTAAAAGCTTAAAAGTGTTTAAAAGTAGAAACTTGCGATTTAAGCCAAAGTTAAAGGAGGTGATCGAATATAAGCGATCGCCTTCTTAATTTGAACTTATTTATTTAGATTTCTCTGTTTTCATAATCGGTATTTGGTCAAGGGGAACAGTAAAGGTAACTGTTGAACCAAGTCCCTCTCCCATGCTATAAAATTCCACCTGTCCTCCCATGGCTTCAACCAGCCTCTGGGAAATAGCTAACCCTAGTCCGGTGCCTCCATAAGCCTTGGTATGAGAACCGTCAACCTGGACAAATTTCTCAAACAACTGACTTTGCTTATCCAAGGAAACACCAATTCCTGTATCGGCAACGCTGACTTTGATCATGCCTAGAAATTCTCGCTCATGACAAGTAATTTTCTTTTTAACAATTTCGGCACTAATCACAATACCTCCTTCGTGGGTAAATTTAATGGCATTACTCACTAAATTGAGCATTACTTGCAAAAGACGTTGATAGTTGCCATAAACAATGATTGGGGTTAAAGTTTGGGGCAGTTGGTTGCGGAAGCTAAGATTTTTCCGTTGTACTTGAGAATGGGTAAAATTATCCACTGCCTCGAATAATTCATCTAAGTTGACTGCGCCTAATTCCAAGTCCATTTTGCCAGCTTCGATTTTGGCAATATCGAGAATATCATTGATAAGGTTTAATAGGTGCAAAGCAGATTTATGAGCTTCTTCGAGAAATTCTTGCTGTTCTTCGGCATCATCGGCCATACCGTCCAAAATTAATTTCAGAAAGCCAATAATGCCATTAAGGGGAGTTCGTAATTCGTGGGTGGTACTGGCTAAAAAGTCACTCTTGAGGCGAGAAGCTTCTTCGGCAGCGAGAGTAGCTTGTTCGAGTTCTTGATAAAGGGTGGCGTGAGCAATAGCGGTTCCCACTTGATCGGCTAATTCTTGAATTAACTCAATTTCTGCAGGAGACCAATAACGAGAGCGATCGCATTGTTGTAAACAAATTAACCCATTACGTTGATTTTGATAAAAGGTTGAAACGATTAGTAAGGATTGAACTTGATGACAATTTTCGTTCAATTGTTCGATAATAACAGGTTCTCGTTGGCTTAATGCTCGTTCCCACCAAGAGTCAACGAGGGGTTCAAAACGGTTTCCCAACTCAGAGGAAAGATCGGGTTGACGATACTCTGCTTTGACTTCTAAATACTCTTGGTTCGGTGCGATCGCCACCATTAGGCAACGACTCACCCGTAAGGTTTCTCCCAAGCTTTCTACGGTTTGCTCCCAGATGGTTTCAAGGTTGAGGGTGCGGCGAATTTTACGAGCAATTTTTGTTAATAGTTTTTGATAGGGATCGGGATGAATCGGTAAAGCAGTATTATCAATTAAGGTCGCATCATCTTCACTTAAAAGATGTCCCATTACCAGAACAGTCGTTGCTTTCTCTTGTCTCGACAAAATGGGACTAATAATTAATTCTAGGGGAAAAGATTGATCGTGATAATGAAAAAGACAATAACACTGTTCGGGAATGCGTCTTTCTAAAACTCGTTGAATTCTTTCATAATAAGCGTCTGGCGAGGCGGGAGTAAAACTTTGTCCGGGAAAATAACCGACAATATCTTCTGAGTTAATGCTAAATTGTTCCTCTAATTCCCAATAGAATGATAAGTATTTTCCCGAACGATCTTGGGTAAAGACTAACTCAGCTTGTAACCCTTGCCATAAGGAATAATATAATGTATTGTCGCTTGGCATCTCGTCTTTTTTTTGGAAAAAGTTCGTATAAATTAACGGGTGAATTCATCAATCAGTATAAAAGATAGAAGCGTAGTGGGTGCCATGAGACTAAATATTTTTGATAAATATTTATCAATTTTTGTGGATGAACAATTTTAATCTCATACCTCATAGTCTTAAGATACCTAAAAACTTTCTCAAACTATCCACCTGACGAAAGGTAAGATAACTAATCTATTGCAATCAAAATGTGGTTATGGTAACCGTTGAAAACCTAGTAATTATTGGTTCAGGGCCAGCAGGCTATACAGCTGCCATCTACGCTGCTAGAGCGAATTTAAAACCGATTCTATTTGAAGGGTTACAAGCAGGGGGAATTTCTGGCGGCCAATTGATGACAACCACTGACGTGGAAAATTTTCCGGGATTTCCCGACGGTATTATTGGCCCCGTATTAATGGCACAAATGAAAGCGCAAGCAAAGCGTTGGGGAACGGAATGTTATACCGAAGATGTCACAGAAGTTGATCTGAGTCAGCGTCCTTTTATTGTCCGTTCTCAACAACGGGAAGTGAAAACCCATAGTTTGATTATTGCTGCTGGTGCAACAGCTAAACGCTTAGGACTTCCCCAAGAAGCGCGATTTTGGAGTCAGGGGATTTCTGCTTGTGCGATTTGTGATGGGGCCGCACCCTTGTTTCGGGATCAAGCTTTGGCTGTTGTCGGAGGGGGAGACTGTGCCGCACAAGAAGCAGTTTATTTGACAAAATATGGTTCCCAGGTTCATTTATTGGTGCGTCGCCATCAAATGAGAGCCAGTAAAACGTTACAACAACGGGTATTTCATCATCCCAAAATTGTCATTCATTGGAATACTGAAGTACAGGAGATCTTCGGTCATAATAATCAAATGGAAGGGATAAAAATTAAAAATAATCAAACTAGAATCAAGACAAAATTAAAGGTAAAAGGCTTATTTTATGCTATTGGTCATCTTCCTAATACAGAGTTATTTCGAGGACAATTAGCCTTGGACAAAATGGGTTATATTAAGGTGAAACCTGGCACTGTTCAAACCAGTATTGCAGGGGTATATGCGGCCGGTGATGTACAAGATCATGAATATCGTCAAGCTGTGACAGCAGCAGGAACAGGGTGTATGGCAGCTTTGTCAGCAGAACGTTGGTTGTCTCAAAAGAATTTGATTCAAGAATATCAACAAACTGAAACGGTTCAAACCGCCAAAAAAGAACCAAAATCACAGATTATTGCCGGGACAGACACCGCCTTCAATATTCATCATACGCGACAGGCTGGAGGATATGCTTTAAGGAAATTGTTTCATGAAAGCGATCGCTTGATTATGGTTAAATATATTGCACCAACTTGTGGCCCTTGTAGTATTCTCAAACCGATTTTAGATAAAGTTGTGGATGAATACGAGGATAAAATTCATTTTGTTGAAATTGATATCGATGCTGATCCTGATATTGCTAAAACGGCTCAAGTCACAGGAACGCCAACGGTTCAAATTTTTAAGGATCAAGAACTACTTGAACAGGTGATTGGTATCAAACAAAAAAGTGTTTATCGTCGAGTGATTAATAAGTATCTTAGATGATAGGGAACAGAGAACACAGAGATTTTTTGTTGACAAAACGATTACATCCCTTGCTCGTTGGCCTTCCAAGATCAAAGATTCGCAATAAACTAGATAAAGAGTTAAACAGAGTGAATGTGAATGGTTAAACAGTCTGCATCACCGGAAGTATCCGAGCAACAACCCATCAAATTACCCCGTACCAGCGAATCTGATCAGCTAAAACGTATTCGTCACACCACTTCTCACGTGATGGCTATGGCTGTGCAGAAGCTTTTTCCCAAGGCGCAAGTAACCATTGGCCCTTGGACAGAAACCGGATTTTATTATGATTTTGATGTCCCTGAACCTTTCACAGAGCAAGACTTAAAGGCCATCAAAAAGGAGATGGTCAAAATTATTAAACGCAAACTCCCTGTTATTCGCGAAGAAGTTACCTCAGAAGAAGCAAAAAAAAGGATTACTGAACTACAAGAACCCTATAAACTAGAAATTTTAGAGGGGTTAGAACCGCCTATTACCTTGTACCATTTAGGAGAGCAATGGTGGGATCTCTGTGCAGGCCCTCACCTAGAAACCACAGGAGATTTAAACCCTAAAGCTTTTGACCTAGAAACCGTTGCCGGGGCGTATTGGCGAGGCGATGAAACCAAAGCACAATTGCAGCGTATCTATGGAACTGCTTGGGAAACCCCTGAACAGTTGGTTGAGTACAAACGACGCAAAGAAGAAGCTTTAAAGCGCGACCATCGTAAGTTGGGTAAAGAGTTGGGGTTATTTATCTTTGCTGACTCTGTTGGCCCTGGTTTACCTTTATGGACTCCCAAAGGAACTATTATCCGCTCTACCTTAGAAGATTTCTTGAAACAAGAACAACTAAAACGGGGTTATCTCCCTGTGGTCACTCCCCATATTGGTAGGGTTGATCTGTTTAAAATTTCTGGCCATTGGCAAAATTATAAGGACGATATGTTCCCGATGATGGCCGAAAATGAGGAGGCGAAAGCTGGAGAAATGGGGTTTGTTCTGAAACCGATGAACTGTCCCTTTCACATCCAAATTTATAAGAGTGAGTTACGATCTTATCGTGATTTACCGATGCGTTTAGCGGAATTTGGCACGGTTTATCGTTATGAACAGTCGGGAGAATTAGGAGGGTTAACTCGTGTTCGTGGGTTTACGGTTGATGACTCTCATTTATTTGTGAGTCCCGATCAATTAGATGATGAATTTCTCAATGTTGTCGATTTAATTCTCTCCGTTTTTAAGAGTTTACAACTGAAAAATTTTAAAGCCAGATTGAGTTTTCGTGATCCAAATTCTGATAAATATCTGGGGTCTGATGATGCTTGGCAAAAGTCACAAAATGCGATTCGTCGTGCTGTCCAAACCCTAGAAATGGACTATTTTGAAGCAGAAGGAGAAGCGGCATTTTATGGGCCAAAATTAGATTTTATTTTCCAAGATGCTTTAGAAAGAGAATGGCAATTGGGAACTGTCCAAGTAGACTACAATTTACCCCAAAGATTTGAATTAGAATACGTGGCAGAAGATGGAACTCGTCAACGACCTGTGATGATCCACCGCGCACCTTTTGGGTCTTTAGAACGGTTAATTGGTATTTTAATTGAAGAGTATGCCGGGGATTTTCCACTGTGGTTAGCACCCATTCAAGTTCGCCTTTTACCCGTTAGTGATGTTCAACTAGACTACGCGAAGAAAGTTGTTCAGAAAATGCAATTATTAGGCATTCGTGCCGAAGTTGATACCTCTGGAGAAAGACTGGGTAAAATGATTCGTAATGGGGAAAAACAAAAGATTCCTGTGATGGCAATTGTGGGAGCAAAAGAAGTCGAATCTAATGCGTTAAGTATTCGGACTCGTGCTTCTGGAGAATTAGGTGAAATCGTTGTTGATGAAGTGCTAGAAAAATTAACTGAAGCTATCACTAATCATAGCAATTTTTAATGGTTGGGTGGGCAAGCTGCTCACCTAACTTTATTGTTTAGATCCAGCTACCAAACATTCTTATTTTAAAACCCTGTGATGATAAAGGCATTCCTAAATAAATGGGTAGCCAGTAAACAAAAGCAATACTAATCAACAGTAACATCATAATGCCTAGACGACGATTAACTATAATCTGACTGCTTAAATATTGTTCAATTATCCAACTGATTCCCAGCCAAGAAAAAACATAAGAAGCCATATAATGATATAAAAAAGTACAACGAGTGACAAAAATCCAAGGTAATAAGTTAGCAAAATAATTTGCTAAGATGAATAAAAATAATGGTAAATGCTGATAATTGATTTCCTTAAAAAATCCAAGAACAATTAGACATAAAATACTAAAAACTGAGCTTGTGGCTAACCACCATAAAATTGGATTACCCATTGCATGAACATCATAAATAATTTTTCCTAATTCAGTTTGTTTG